>DJVR01000028.1 GCA_002441285.1 Candidatus Atribacteria bacterium UBA6251
CAAGTTTGTTTTACCATTACCTTAAATTTTACCGAAAAGAAGGATTTTTTAACTCTTTTTTAATATAATATAAATAAGAACTATACAAGGAGGGTAATCAAATGAAAAGGGCTGCAAAGAAACTTCTTATAGTCATTTTTTTGTTTAGTTTGTTTCTGCTGGGGATAGGGCAGGTTGCTGGGGCAAAGAATTGGGAACCTTATCAGTTTAGAGGAGATGAACACTTTGAATATAGAATATTATTAGAAGAAGATGGGGAAGAGTATGAAGTAATTTATATCTTAGATATTAAAAAATCAGAAAAAGATGAAGATATCTTTGAAGTTACCTATACTACCAAGGGAACCTTAACCAGAGATGAATTAGGACCGGAGGCAGCTTTTGGCTTATGGGGAGTTTATGGAATATCCTTAAATATGCTGGTTATCAATCCTGCTTATGCCTTCTTCTTTAGTCAGATGGATTTACAAGAAGGAGAAAAAATGAATTTTTTTGGAGCAGGGATAGTAAAGATAACAGGAAAAGAGAATATTGCCGGTAGAGAAGGGTTGATCTGTCAACTTTTTTCTGCGGAAGAAGAGAATAAAATGGTAGCTGAGTGGGTTATTGATCCGGAATTAGCCCTACCCCTCAGAAGTAAGATATTTGAGGATAATGAATTACAAGGACAAATTGAACTTTTGAAATATTTCCAGTATTAATAAATTATAGTTCAGAAATTTATTTTTTACACAAACTTACCTCTGCAAAAAAACTATAATTTATCTATAAAAAATAGCCCGCATTGTTATTGCGGGCTATTCACCTTTATCCATCATACAGAGAAGAATCCACTAAGATAAAAATATTTTTCTTAGTAAAAAATATTTCAAAATAATGTATAATTAAATAAAAAGCAATATTTAAAATAGAGTTTTGAGCTGAAGAGGTAAAAATTTAAAATAAAAGGGAGGAGGAAAGAAGAAGATGGTAGGTAAATTATCACCTGAAATTTTAGAAGTAATTTTAGAGACTATACCAATTGAGTTTTCAGTAGTTGATGTTAATGATGAGGTATTAGCCTGGAATAAGCATTCTACCCGAATATTCAAAAGACCTTTAGGGGTTATCGGCAAGAAGGTAAGCGATTGTCATCCTAAAAAGAGTTTACCTAAAGTAGAGCGAATATTAGAAGAGATGAAAGAAGGTAAGAGAGATAAAGCCAGATTCTGGATTGATCTTGCTCTCGAATCTGACAAGGAAAAACAAAAAATTATGATTGAATATTATGCTTTGAGAAATGAAAAAGGTGAATATTTAGGTTGTTTGGAAGCTTCTCAAAATATTACTGAATTGCAAACCCTTAGTGGAGAAAAGAGATTATTAGATTAATTTTATTTAAGAAGTTTTAATTTACATTTTTTAATCAGAATAAGAAAAGATTTATTATTTAAAAAAAATTTAGGGAGGTTAAAATGGAGTATCTAAGTATGATTTTTTGGCTTTTCTTTGTATTTTCTTTATTAACTCCCTGGCTAAAACAAAAAAGTCTGGAAACTTCTCGAATTGCATTAATTAACAAAATTGAAAAGCAGAGAAAATCAAGAGTTATTATTTTAATTCATCGTCAGGAAACTATGAGTATACTGGGAATACCTCTGGTTAGATATATCAATATTGAAGATTCAGAGGCGATATTAAGAGCAATAAGATTGACCGACCCGGATGTACCTATTGATATAATTCTTCATACTCCTGGAGGATTAGTATTAGCAGCTGAGCAGATTGCCTTTGCGCTAGTTCGGCATAAGGCTAAAGTTACAGTCTTTATTCCTCACTATGCGATGAGTGGAGGAACGATGATTTCCCTGGCAGCTGATGAGATAGTAATGGATGAGAATGCCGTCTTAGGTCCGGTAGATCCTCAAATTGGACAATACCCCGCGGTTTCTATTCTAAACGTGATTAAGGATAAAGACAAGAATAAAATTGATGATGAAACTATTATTCAAGCAGATATAGCCAAAAAGGCAATACAACAGGTTAGGAACTTTGTCAAAAAATTACTTTTGGAGAATCATTGTAACAAGCAAAAAGCAGAAAAAATTGCTCGTATCTTAACTGAGGGTAGATGGACTCATGATTATCCTATTACCTTTGAAGAAGCCAACAAATTAGGCTTATGTGTTTCCACTACAATGCCCAAAGAAATTTATGAGTTAATGGATCTTTATCCTCAAAGTCCAGTAAAACGTCCCTCTGTGCAGTACATTCCTTTGCCCTATAAGAAACCAGACTCTTCTCCTGCCAAAAAATTCGGTAAGGAATAAATTACTTCAAGAGGGATGATGTTGAGGATTAATAGATAAGGCAAAAATAATTTCAGGGATATCAAATTAGAAGGGTTAAGGAGATTGAAAATTGAACCATCTTCTTGAGAAATTAAAATCTAGTTTAAAATTTGACCCTGAATTAGTTTCCCTTTCTTTAGAAAAATTTATTCAAAAATATACTAATAAACTGGAAAGAGAAGGAGCTATATTAGGGCTAAGTGGAGGAATTGATTCAGCAGTAGTTGCGTCTTTATGCTGCCGAACTCTGGGAAAAGAAAGAGTATTAGCCCTAATTATGCCTGAAAAGGAATCAAAAAAAGAGCATCTGGAAGACGCTCTGAATCTTGCCCGAGAATTTGGTCTTAAAACAAGAGTAATAGATATCACTTCTTATCTCGAAGAAATGGGGATATATAAGTTATTCAACTTGAATCGATTTCCTTCCTGGGGGGGGATAAGAAAAGAAGCTATTAAAAGGTCCTACCAGTTTTACCGTTGGAAGACGGGTAAGACACCTTTTTTAAATAGTCTTTCTGGATTTAAAAATAAGGAATATAATTCTTTTTTAAAAAGAGGCAATGCTTATTATCGAATAAAGCATCGCTTAAGAATGATATTACTCTATTTTTATGCTGAATTAGAGAACAGATTGGTAGTGGGAGCAGCTAATAAAACTGAATATAAGATTGGTTATTTTGTAAAGCAGGGATGTGATCATACCACTGATATTATGCCTCTTTTAAGTCTTTATAAAACTCAGATTTATGAACTTGCCTGTTATCTTAAAATCCCCTCTTTTATAATAAAGAAAGCCCCTTCTCCTGATATTGTTCCCGGTTTAAACGATGAAGAAGTAATTGGGCTTTCTTATGAAAAATTAGATTTAATTTTATGTGCTCTGGATAAAAAGGAGAGCATTCAAGATATTGCTAAGGCATTGGATGTAGATGAAAAGATGATTTTTTATGTAAAAAATTTGATAGAAAAATCAGAACATATGCGTAGAATTTTCGTGCCGGAAGAAATTGATTTAAAATGAAAAATTATGATAAAAATTATTTCATAAGGAGAATAAAATGTCCAGAAAAGAAAAAGATTTATTAGAAAAGATTAAAGAATATGATACCCCTTCAGTCACTAATGTAGTAGCTACTTACCCCAAACATCCTTTATGTCTTGGTCTTTACCATCCCTGGAGTCAGAACTGGTATACTGACCAAACTATTCGTTGTATGTTTCCTGAACTGGGAAGAACTGTAGGATATGCCGTAACCTGTGTTTATGGTTTGCCTGATCCTGGTTATACCAGATTGTCCTTTATGGAGGTGATTGAAGCACTGGAACAATCAAAAAAACCAGCCATATTAGTAATTAAACAAAATTTTCCATCAGAAATTTCCGGGAAGGTAGGTCTTTCTGGAGGAAATATGACCGCTGCTTTAAAAGCTATGGGCTGTGTAGGAGTAATTTCCGATGGTCCATCCCGGGATATAGATGAGATAAGACCAATGAAGTTTCAGTATATGCTGACTGGCATTACTCCTGGGCATGGAGATATGGCTATCCATGCTATTAATGTGCCAGTTTCAGTAGCTGGGATGGATGTTGCACCAGGTGAAATCATTCATATGGATGAAAATGGGGCTTGTAAATTTCCGGTTGAAAAGTTAGAACTAATAGTAAAAAATCTTGAATTGCTTCGCAAAGAAGAAGAGGCGCGGATGGCTGCTTTGGCTAAAGCCAGCACTGCTGCCCAGATAAAAGAGATATTTACCAAAAAATCTTAAGCAGAAAATAAGTTAGAGGAAAAATTTTCTAATTTAATAAAAAGAGATTAATTTATTAATTTAGCGTAGAAAGCGGAAAAATTAATACCTAAAATTTCTCGAGTTCAATTAATAATCATTGAGGCAGCTGCTCATTGTCCTATGGAGGCCCCATCCTAAGTTTTTAATCAATATCTTTTAAATTTTTTTAAAAAGAATAATCAAGCTTATTGAATTTGTTTAATTTAACATAATGGTTAAAAAATGAAAAAATCTTAAAATTTAGTAAATAAAAGATTAGCCTGAAAAATAAATTTTTAGAGGAAAATAATGGATAGTAAAAAAGAAAATATCAAAAATGAAATATGGAATTACTTTCAGAATTTTCAGTATGTATTTTTAGCTACTTCAGAAGGAGATCAACCCAGGGTGAGACCAGTTACCCTGATCCATCTGGCTCAGAGGTTCTGGGTAACTACGGGTACATACGATAAAAAGGTGGCTTAAATAAAAAAGAATCCCCGGATAGAGTTTTGTCTGCCGATTAAAAAAGGAGAAAAAGAAGGTTATATAAGAGGAACAGGCCGAGTAGAGATTAATGAAAACAGAGAGCAAAGAGAAAAGATTGCTCAAAATTGTGATTTTTTCTATGAATTCTGGAAAGGTCCTGATGATCCGAAATTTACCTTAATAGAAGTATTTTTAGAGGAGATTGAATGCCTAAAACCTGATGAAACTATTGCTTACAGACTTAAATTATAATCAGTATTTTTGGGAAAAGTATGGTCAAACTAAAAATATCTAAAAGATAAATTTATTTTTAAGGGATATTATTTTAGAGATTATACTATGATTATAAATAGAATAATCAATAAAAGTTTAGATGGGAGGAAATTTTTTATGAAAATATACATCAGTGCGGATCTGGAGGGAGTTACCGGAGCAACTCATTGGGATGAAACTGATAAGACTAAACCTGATTATCAATTCTTTGCTCAGCAGATGACTAAGGAGGTTAAGGCAGCCTGTGAAGGAGCAATAAAGGCAGGTGCAAAAGAAATTTGGATAAAAGATGCCCATGATACCGCCAGAAATATCTATGCAGATGAACTACCTACAATAGTAAAATTAATTCGGGGATGGAGTGAGCATCCTTTTTCAATGGTTCAGGGATTGGATAAAACTTTTGATGCCTTATTAATGATTGGTTATCATTCTTACGGTAGTTCCGGGAGCAATCCTTTATCTCATACCTTAAGTTCTAAAAAGATAAATTACCTAAAATTAAATGGAGAAATAGCCAGCGAATTTTTAATTTACAGTTATATTGCTGCTAGTATGGAAATACCAGTAGTTTTTGTAAGTGGAGATGAAGGAATCTGTCTGGAAGCCAGGAAGCATATCCCAAATATCAGAACAGTAGCGGTTAATCAAGGAATTGGTAATTCTACTATTAGTATTCATCCTAAACTTGCTCTAAAAAGAATAGAAGAGGAAGTTAATTCTGTTTTAAAAAGTAATTTCCAAAATTGTCAAATAAAATTACCAGAGCATTTTAAAGTTGAGCTATCTTTTAAAAAGCATACTCTGGCTTATCGATCGTCTTTTTATCCGGGAATGAAACAGATTTCCCCTACTGAGTTATGGTTTGAGACCAATAATTATTTTGATGTGTTGAGGATGCTATTATTCGTAATTTTATAAATAGATTCGAGGATAAAAAATAAAAAAATAGGTATTTTTTTGAATAAAAAGTATGTTGTGAACAAAAAATTTTATGTTATAATAAGAAAATTAATTTTTTACCGAATAAAACAATCAACAACCAATAAAATTAATTTACATAATCAACAAATCAAAATTCTATTTCCGTGAGGATTGATAATGGAAGAAAGTTGGTTAGCTATTTATGAAGCTCTTCCTTATTTACTCAAAGGTTCTGCAGTAACTATAGGTTTAGTGGCAGGAGCTTTAGCCTTAGGCTTAATTTTGGGGATTCCTATGGCTATAAATCAGGTTTATGGTAATAAATATATAAAAATAATCATCTCTTTTTATGTCTGGTTTTTTAGAGGAATCCCAGTTTTAGTCTTGTTATTTCTTTTTTATTTTGGTTTATTTGTTCTTTTAGGACTTGATTTATCTGCTTTTAAAGCCGGTATCCTGGTGTTGGGTTTAAGAAGCGCTGCTTATCAATCTCAAATCTTCAGGGGAAGTATTCAATCTTTAGGGGAAGGTCAAATGCTAGCCTCTTTATCTTTAGGGATGAGTAAAATTCAGGCTATCTGGAATATTATTTTACCACAAGCCATAAGAATTTCCTTACCTGGATGGTCCAATGAGTATTCTATAATTTTAAAAGATTCTGCAGTTACTTATGCTATTGGTTTAATGGAAATAATGACTAGAGGTAAGTTTATTGCTACTAGAACATTTAAACCGATGCCCATCTATCTAATCTGTGCTTTGATCTTTCTTATTTTAACTTACGGAGGAGTAAAATTACTCAGTGAACTGGAAAAAAAGGTTCGAATTCCTGGTTTTGGAAATAAAGGAGAGGGGAATTAGATAAAATGCAAGAAGATCAACCTATAGTTTTGAAAATTGAGAATATTCACAAAAGATATGGAGAAACTGAGGTACTTAAGGGGGTATCTTTTACAGTAAAAAGGGGAGAAACCAAAGTTATTATTGGTCCTTCTGGTAGCGGAAAAAGTACCCTTTTGCGTTGTATTAATCAATTGACTATTCCTGACCAGGGAAGGGTTTGGTTGGAGGATGAAGAAGTAACTCATATTAAAAAGGATATCAATCTTTTTCGTCAGAAAATTGGTATGGTTTTTCAAGATTTTAATTTATTTGATCATTTAACGGCTCTTCGTAATGTAGAGATAGGATTGATAAAGGTAAAAGGTATGAATAAAAAACAGGCTCGGGAAAGGGCATACAATGAGCTCTTACGAGTGGGGTTGAAAGATCAAGCAAATTTATACCCGGCTCAACTTTCAGGGGGTCAAAAACAAAGAGTTTCTATCGCCCGAGCACTAGCTATGGATCCTAGTGTTATCCTTTTTGATGAACCTACTTCTGCTCTTGATCCAGAATTAATTGGTGAAGTTCTGGAGGTAATAAAGAATTTAGCTCTTAGTGGAATGACTATGGTAGTAGTAACTCACGAAATGGGATTTGCCCGTTCGGTAGCCAATGAAATAATCTTTATCGAAAATGGGATGATCCTTGATCAGGGATCTCCTTATGACTTATTTATTAACCCAAAACATGAAAGAACTAAAAAGTTTCTCTATAAAATTACTGAATTATATGGAAAGTCAAAGGATGAATAATGGATAGTCTTGATTTTATTAAAGATATAGTTTTGCCACCGTTATTTGAAGGAACTCTGGTTACCTTAAAATTATTAGTCTTTTCCATTCCTTTAGGTTTAGTCCTGGGGATTTTGATAGGTACTGGAAGGGTTTATGGAAATAGAATAATTTCTTTTTTATGTACAGTTTATACTATTTTTTTCCGAGGGACACCCTTATTAGTACAGCTTTTTGTAATTTATTATGGACTTCCTAGCTTGGGGATATATTTTTCTCCTTTTACTGCTGCGGTAATCGGTTTTGTGATATGCAGCGCAGCTTATCATTCTGAATATATCAGAGGGGCCTTTTTATCGATTAAAAATGGTCAAATGATGGCAGCTCAAGCCTTAGGGATGAGTAGAATGCAGGCAATTGTTAATATTATTTTCCCCCAAGCTATCAGAAGAGCTCTGCCTGGTTGTTCTAATGAAATTATTTATTTAGTGAAATATTCTTCTCTGGCTTTTATGGTTACTTGTGTAGAATTGACTGGGGCTGGCAAGATTGTAGCAACCCGTTATTTTAGATATACTGAAGTCTTTTTAGTAATAGGGGCTTTATATTTAATAATGGTAACCATAGTTTCCAATTTACTTAAGGTAATGGAGAGAAGATTAAAAATTCCGGGATTAGGTTAGTATAATATATGCTATAAAAACCTGATCTAAATTGGAGAGGAAGGAAGGTGATGGTTAATTAAGAATTAATCTGGAATAATTTTACACATAAAGATTATACAAAAAAAGAAAGGAGAGAAAAAGATGACAAAAAATAAAAGTAATTTATTAAAATTCGTGATAACCTTTACTATTATTTTCTTGATGTTGGGGATCATTATTAACCAGGCTCAGGAGAAAAAAGTTTATATTAATGGTATTGATCCTGATTTTCCACCTTTTGCTTATGTAGATAAGGATGGTAACCCAGCGGGATTTGATGTAGAGGCAGTAAACTGGATTGCTCAGGAAATGGGTTTTGAAGTTAAACATCAACCTACTGCCTGGGATACTATTATTCCTACTTTGAATGCCAAGAAGATTGATTTTATTGCTTCAGGTCTTTCGGTTACCGAAGAGAGGGCAAAAGTTATTGCTTATACTATCCCTTATTATGAACATAAATGGTCTTTAGTGGTTCGAGCTGATTCTGATTTGAATATAGTTACCGGTCTAAGCCAGGGGCACACTGTTGGTGTTCAGAGAGGAACTACTGGAGCTAACTGGATTGAAGATAATCTGATAAAAAAGGGTGTAGATGTAAAGATTAAAGTATATGATACCTTTACTTTAGCAATTGAGGATCTTTTAAATGGCAGAATAGATTCTGCAGTTCAAGATGATACTATGGTAAAAGAAATATTAGCAGCTAGAACAGGATTAAAGGAAGTAGGAACCTGGGGAACTGGAGAAGAAAAATATGCCTATGGAGTAAGGAAAGATGATACCGAGCTGTTAGAACTTTTAAATGAAGGCTTAAGAAGGATAATGGCTTCACCAAAGTGGAGCGAACTTAAAGCTAAGTATGGTATATAAGTATAAGGTAAAACATTTAAATAATTCTGTGCTAAAGGTAAAGCAGAAGATTAGCTTTACCTTTAGCACAGAAAAGTTAATCTATTTTATTAATTATTAGCATTAAAAAATTTATAGCTTGAAAGCATAAGGTATTTTCTCAAGTAAAGAGAGGAAGAGTCAATGGTAAAAATTTCAATTCCTTATGGTAAAGAAAATATCACTATTTCTATCCCCAGAAAAAATTTATTAAAAGTCTGCCAATTAAAAGAAGTATCCGGAGTTAAAGATAACTTAAAAACCATTAAAGAAGCCCTACAAAACCCTATTGGTTCTCCCACTATTCCGGAAATAGCCAGGGGGGAAAAATCCGCAGTAGTGATTTGTACTGATAATACTAGACCTACTCCTGACCAATATCTTATACCGCCGGTTTTAAATGAACTTAATAAAGGTGGGATATCTGATAAAGACATTAAAATTATTATTGCCCGAGGTCAGCACAGAAAGATGACTGACCAGGAAATTACCCAAAAAGTTGGATCAGAAATTCTTAAAAGGGTAAAAGTTGAACAGCATGATCCTGATCATAATCTTCATTACCTTGGTAAATCGAAAAGAGGCAATGAATTGTGGGTAAATAAAGAAGTGGTTCAGGCAGAAGTAAAGATATCTACCGGAAATATTGTTCCACATAGGTACGCTGGATATGGAGGAGGGGCTAAGAGTATTTTACCGGGCATCTCTTCAAGAGATACTATTGGATATAATCATCTTTATGTGGAGACTGGAGAGGCTGCCCTGGGCAAAACCGAAGGCAACCCCGTAAGAGAAGAGATGGAAGAGGCAGCAAAAATGATTGGGCTAGATATGATAGTAAATACCATTATGAATACCAGGGGTGAAATAGTAGAAGTGGTAGCAGGCAATCCACTTTTAGCTCATCAACATGGGATAAAAATAGTGAATAGCATTTATGGTACTCAAGTTCCAGAAAAAGCAGATATAGTAATAGCCAGTAGTTTTCCTATGGATATAAATTTCCATCAGGCCTCCAAGACTTTAGAAGCCATTGGTCATATCATTAAAGAAGACAGTATAATTATAATGCTATCTCCTTGTTATGAAGGAATAGGGGGAAAAGATTTTGTTGATTTCTTGAAAAAAGAAACTCCAGAGGAAATTATTGCTGAAATCAAAGCTCATAAAGAAAAGAATGTAGTATCGGGGATTATTTCATATTTAATAACTAAATGTAAGGAAAAAGCTAAAATTTATTTAAAGTCTGAAGGAATAAGTGATAAAGATATAAGGGAGATGGGATTTTATCCCATATATTCTGTGCAATCTACCTTGGAAGAGAGTTTAAAAAATTATGGTGAAAAAGCTAAAGTTTTAATCTTTCCTACTGCTTCTATTACTCTTCCTTTATTACAAACAAAATAAAAAGCAAAAGAAGTGAAAATTTTAAAATTAATAAATAAGATCGATGAAACCATTATCTTATTACTCATAGAAATTTTGCCTTTTAAGAGATGGAAAGAGACTTTTTGATTTAAAGGAGAGGTTATTAATTGAAAGGAATTGGTTATTTCACTATTTCCCTGTTGCTATCTTCGGAATCAGAGGAAAAAGATTTAATTAAAAAACTAAAAGAGTTAGGCTATAAGGTAAGTCAGGGTAAGTCTGGAACTATGGATAGCAAAGAGTTAATTGCAGCTATCGAAACAACCGCTAAAAGAGAAGGAATTTTCCAGGCAGATTGTTATAGAGATGAACATGTAGTCTATCATACCGCTTTAAGTGCCTTGAGAGGATTTTGTAGAGGAGAAATTGGGATTGGAAACTTTTTGAGGACGATAGGGGTAAAATTTGTGGTATTAAGAGGTCCCATTGATATAACTCGAAGAAATTTAGGAGAATGGGTAGCGGTAGGTATTTATGGAATGGTAGGAGCACCAGTAAAAGGATTTGAACATGAAGCCATAGGTTTAGAGATTAATAGTATTTAATTTTTATATTTTTTGAAATAAATTTTGTGATCTATCAGAGATAGTTATATAAATACTTGGACTTATTAGTATAATAGTAGTATAATTTATTTAAAGATGATAAAAACACTTAAAGTAATTATTCCATAGATTGAATATCTTTATTTCATTTCAATAGAAATTTTGTTTGAGTAATAAAATAATTAAATATTTTATAAACCCAAAGACAATAGATGATAGGGGGTAGTTAATAATTACCTCCTATTTTTTTTACTATGATTATTTTTTAAAGATTATTTAATAAGGAGGTGTAAACTTGAAGAGGTTACTCACCGGAAATGAAGCAATTGCCGAGGGGGTTATTGAATCGGGGGTGGAAGTAATTACTGGTTATCCTGGCACTCCTTCTTCAGAAGTTATTCTTAACTTAAAATCTATGCAAAATAAAGCAGATTTCAGGCCTCAGCATATTGAATGGAGCATAAATGAAAAAGTGGCTCTTGAGATAGCAGCGGGAGCTGCCTGGGCAGGTAAAAGGGCGTTGGTTACTATGAAGATGTCGGGATTAAATGTAGCTGCTGATTCTCTGGTTTCTATTGCATATAGTGGATGTAGGGGAGGATTAGTAATTTTTGTGGCCGATGATCCAGGAGCTCATGCTGGTATGGCAGAACAGGATTCCCGTCATTATGCCAGATTAATGATTATCCCGATGCTGGATTTAGCCTCCCAGCAAGAAGGTCTGGATTATATGAAGTTAGCCTTTGAATTATCAGAAAAGATTGGTGGACCTATCTTTTTAAGGTCAACCACAGATATTTCCCACGTAGCTTCCGATGTAGAAATAGGGAATAGACTTAATTTAGAAAAAAGAGAAATATTTCTGGAAAAAGACATCACTAGGTATACGAAAGCAGCCTCTTCCTGGTGTATAGCTCAACATAAAGACGCAATTAATCGTTTAAAGCAAGCTTTAGATTACACAGATAATTATCTTTCCGAGCATGGCATAAGGGTAAATGAGATGTCCTTGGATGAGAAGATTAAAGAGGGGGTAATTTATTCTGGAGCGGTAGAAGGTAATTTTAAAGAAGCCATCAAAAGATACAATTTAAAACTTTCCTGGTTAAAGATTGGTTTAATACATCCCTTGCCAGAAGAAAGAATTAAGAGATTTTTGGAAAAAGTTGAACGGGTACTTATCTTAGAAGAGCTGGATCCATTTATTGAAACAGAAGTAAGAAGAATTGCATCTCAAATGAATAAATCGGTAGATATCTGGGGGAAATTTAATAAAGATTTTTTACCCTGGGTAGGTGGATATTCCTTCCGGGAAATAAAAAAGGGACTGGAAACCTTTTTGGGAAAAGTGTTTGAATCTGAACAGGATTCCAGGATTAGATTAAAAGCAAAAGAAATAGAAGTAAAACGCACTACCTCTTTTTGTGTCGGCTGTCCTCACCGGGGAGCCTATTTTGCCCTCAATAAAGCTATTAAAAAATTAAAATATAAAAAGGATGAAATAATTATTACTGGAGATATTGGATGTACTATTTTAGGAATGAATAAACCTTTTGAATCTTGCTGGACAGAGATAGCTATGGGAGCAAGTATAGGTTTGGCTCAAGGGTTTAAGTGGGCGGGCATAGAAAAACCAGTAATAGCTACCATTGGAGATTCTACTTTTTTCCATGCTGGTATCCCTCCTTTGATTAACGCAATTTATCAGAAAGTACCCTTAACTGTTATTATTTTAGATAATGGTTGGACTGCTATGACTGGTTTTGAAGAAAATCCAGGCACCCTTGCTTTCGACAATAAAGAAGACACCAAAAGAGTAGATATTAGGGAAATTTGCCAGGGTTGTGGAGTAGAAGATCTAAAAGTAATTGATCCTTATAAACCAGAGGAAGCAATAAATACCATTATAAAGGCGATTAAATATCCAGGTGTTTCTGTGGTATTATCCCGACAGGAATGTGCCTTACAAGCAAAGAGAAGGAAAGTAAATTTTGCGAAATATAGAGTGGATATAAAAAAGTGTACCGGTTGCCGGGTGTGCCTAAATTCTGTAGGGTGTCCAGCGATGGTATTTCACCCGGCAGAGGAGAAAGGAAGACCATATATGGAAATTACCATGGATTGTTTTGGTTGTGGAATATGTAAATTCGACTGTCCAACTGGGGCAATAGAGGAGATAAAAGATGGAAAATAATTTTTATATCACTGGAGTAGGGGGACAAGGAGTAGTGCGTTTGGGCCAAATTCTGGCTCTTTATGGATTAGAAAAGGGTAAAAAGGTCAGATTTTATAAACAGGTAGGAATGGCTCAAAGGGGTGGTCCAGTTCATTGTGAGGTAAGGATAGGCGAGGTTTTTGGATCGAGAATTCCTCCTCTTTCGGCAGATATAGTTGTAGTTATGGAATTGGCTGAAGGCTTGAAAGCTTTAGAATTTGTAAAACCAGGAGGTATGGTGATACTAAACAGAAAAAAGATATATCCACTTGATTTAATGGCTTATCCGGATCAATACCCTCCAGAAGAAGAGATTATCCAATTGTTTAAAGAAGTTGGAGCTAAGATCTTCTGGATAGAGGCAGATAGAATAACCCAAGAAATTAATCTTCCTTTAGCTGAGAATATTATTATATTGGGAGTCATCGCCAATTTTTTATCTTTAGATAAGAGTATTTTATTAAATTTATTAGAAAAAAATGTACTTGGTTCATTTTTAACAAAAAACCTGGAAGCTTTTGAGAGAGGTTTTCAGTGGGCAGAGGAAATGAAATAATATGAAAGATAGTATTCCTAATTTTTTTAATCCTAAAACAGTAGCTATTTTTGGTTCTATGAAAGAAGGCAAAACTGGATATGAAATTGTGAGGAATATGTTAGAAGGTGGCTTTAAGGGAGGGATATACCCAATAAGCCAGACTAATGGTAAAATTTTGGGATTAAAAACATTTTCAGATTTTAAGAATTTATCTATTGATTTAGCCATTATAGCCATTCCTGGTTCTTTTATTCCTGTTCTTTTAGAAGATTTGGGAAAACAAAATGTTTCATCAGTGGTAATAATATCAGCAGGATTTTCTGAGGTAGGTAATTTAAAAGAAGAAGAAGAATTACTTACTATTGCCCGAAAATATCAAATCAGAATCATTGGGCCAAATTGTGCTGGAATTATGAATACCAGCAATAATCTTTTTGCCAGTATAGAAGTGCGTGCTCTACCCGGTAATACCGCTTTTATTACTCAAAGTGGAGCCCTGGGGGGTGCAGTTTTAATGATGGCTGAGGAATTAGGTTTTGGTTTTTCTAAATTTGTAAGTTATGGAAATAGATGTGATGTAGATGAAGCAGATTTAATCGATTATTTACGAGATGATTCAGAAACCAGAGTAATCGCTATCTATATCGAAGCTTTAGCAGAGGGGAAAAAATTTTTATCAAAAATAAAGACAACGGTATCTAAGAAACCAATTATTGCCATTAAAGCAGGTAAATTTAAAGCTGGGAAAAGAGCTACCTCTTCCCACACCGGTTCTTTAGCGGGAGAAGA
Organism: Candidatus Atribacteria bacterium UBA6251; assembly: GCA_002441285.1. Taxonomy (GTDB): domain Bacteria; phylum Atribacterota; class Phoenicimicrobiia; order Phoenicimicrobiales; family Phoenicimicrobiaceae; genus UBA6251. The sequence goes on from DJVR01000028.1 coordinate 14,512, forward strand.
TAGAATTTATGAAGCAGCTTTTAGACAATTTGGAATTTTAAGGGTTGAAGATATAGAAGAGATGTTTGATTTGTGTAGAGGTTTAGAATATTATCCCCGAATTAACGGTAAAAGAATTGCCATAATAACTAATGCGGGGGGTCCTGCAGTAATGACCACGGATAAATTAGAAGAATTAGGTTTAGAAGTACCGGAACCTTCTGGTTCTTTAATTAAAACTTTGAAAGGTTTACTCCCTCCTAATGTTTCTTTGAAGAATCCTTTTGATCTTTTGGCTTATGGTAGTGCAGATACTTTTACTCAAGTAGGAGAGACTATTGCTCCAGAATATGATGCCCTTATAATTATTTTTGTACCTACCGCTTCGATGGATTCGGTGAAAATTGCCCAGGCAGTGGGAGAAATAAAGAAGAAGATTAATAAACCAATTTTTACCAGTTTTATGGCTGGAAGATTAGTAAAAAAAGGGATTGAAGAATTAAAAAAATATGGTATCCCTAACTACTCTACGGGAGAAAGGTGTGCTAGGGTCATTCAGAAGATAGTCTGGCATACTTTAAAAAATAATCCAAAATAGGTAAAATGGAATAAATAAAAATTAATCTAAATGTAGAATATAATTTATGCTTTTTACCCAGAGGACTTATGTACTGGAGAATGGAAGAGTAGCTAGAATGGTAAAAATTTATAAAAGAGTGAACATATAAAGAAATATTACCTGGGGTTATAAACTAAATAAAAAAGAACGGAATTTTTAGATGCATAGAATCTTACAAAAAGCAAAAGAAGAAAAAAGATCTTTATTAGAAATAGAAGCTAAAGAATTACTAAGAGAATATGGAATTCCTGTACCAAATTATAAATTAGTAAGAAGTAAAGACCAGATTAGAGGGTTAAGTGAAGAAATACCCTTTCCAATAGTAATGAAAATTGTATCTCCCCAAATTATACACAAATCAGAGTCTGGAGGAGTAAAAATAAACATAAAGGACGAGCAGGAAGCTAGATTAGCTTATCAAGAAATAATAGAAAATGTCAAAAGATATAATCATCATGCCAGGGTTGCCGGGGTAATAGTATATTCTTTTATTCCAAAACAAACTGAAGTTATTATTGGGATGATGAAAGATCCTCATTTTGGACCAGTTATTATGTTTGGATTAGGGGGAATATACGTAGAAGTATTGAAAGATATTTCTTTTCGTATTATCCCTATCAAAGAAAAAGATGCTCGGGAGATGATTACTGAAATTAAAGGTTTTGAAATTTTAAAAGGAATAAGAGGAGAACCCTCGCGAGATATCCAGATATTAGAAGATATATTAATAAAAGTTTCTCATTTGGTGGAAGAAAATCCGGAGATTAAAGAGTTAGATTTAAATCCTATTTTTGTTTTTGAAAAAGGTGCTCAGGTGATCGATGCTCGAATGATTTTATAATTTTAAGTCATTTTAATAAATGATTGATGGAAGCTTGGTGGAAAGAAGGTGGTTAAATTGGAGAAAGAACAATATGATTTTATTGGCCAACCTCTAGAAATAAAAAATATCGGTAAGGTTACTGGTAAAGAATTATATTCTTCAGATATAAATATTCCCGGTCAGTTATATGCAGTCATCTTGAGAAGCCCACATGCTCATGCTGAGATTAAAAAAGTAGATTATAGCGAAGCAGTAAAGGTGGGAGCAGTATGTATTGGTCCCCAAGATGTGCCTGAGATAATTTATAATGAAAGAATAGTGAGTATTCCTGAGAAGACTTATCGAGACAGAACTGTTCTACCTAAGGAAAAAGTCCGCCATAAAGGGGAAGCATTGGTAGCTTGTGCTGCTGAAACTGAAGAGAAAGCCTGGGCTGCCTTGCAAAAGATAAAAATAGAATGGGGAAAACAGTGGAAACCGCTTCTTACTTTGGAAAAAGCTTTATCAGACGATGCTCCTCCTATCTATGATTGGGTCTATTTAGGTGAAGAAAAATTAAAGGTGAAAAATAATATTGCCTGCGAGAGAAATATTGAGGTGGGAGATGTGGAGGAAGGTTTTCGAGAAGCAGATATTGTGATAGAAAAAACTTTTCATACTCAAAGAGTCTATCATATGCAATTTGAGACCAAATCAGCAGTATGTGTTCCGGAAGCGGATGGAGGAATAACTGTCTGGACTACTTCTCAGGGGATTCATAATGTCCGCATTTTGTTAGGAAATATTTTTAATCTTCCTTTAAGTAAAATAAATATAAAAAGAATAACTCTGGGAGGCTCCTTTGGCTCAAGCATTCAGATGAATTCTATTACTCCTATCTGTGTAGCTTTAGCTTTAAAGGCTAAGAAGCCGGTAAAGTTAGTATCTTCCAGGGAAGATGATTTCTATGACCATGCCAAATACCCCTTAAAAACTATTTTAAAAGTGGGGGTTAAAAAGGATGGTACTTTTACCGCTGCTCATTGCCGGGTCTGGGTGGAGATTGGTGGTCATAACATTCAGGCTTATCCTTATTTAGGATGTGTGGCAGGTTGGTTTGCTTCTCTTTATAAGTGGAAGAATATAAAATATGAAGGTACTGCAGTCTATACCAATAAAGTACCAACCTGTGCTATGCAAGGGTATGGTAACCCTCAGATTAATTTTGCCGTAGAAAGTATGATTGATATATTAGCAGAAGAATTGAAAATGGACCCCATTAATCTGCGCTTGAAGAATTATGTAGGGAAAGGAGACGAATTCTGGGGGCAAGGACCTACCGTTAGATCTATTATCAGAAGTTGTGGAGTTGAAGAGATGCTACTGGAAGGAGCAAAACTTGCTCAGTGGGAAAAGAGAGTCCCTCATTACCAGAAAAAAGAAGTTATCAGAAAAGGTATGGGAGTAGCTCGAGGGTTCCATACTTCAGGGACAGGAGGTCCTAATCCTGGTGAAGTAATTGATTACTCCGGAGCAACTATTAAAATAAATGAAGATGGTTCAGTGGATGTATTAACTGCCCTAATGGATCTTGGAGGAGGCACCTGGGATGCCTTAGCTAAAATAGTGGCAGAAGTTTTAAAGGTACCTTTTGAAAAGATTGGTATTTATAATGGGATAGATACTCGTTCAACCGTTTTTGATGTTAATACCCATGCTACACGAGGGGTATATTGTGGAGGAGGAGCAGTAAAGTTTGTTGCTGAGAAGGTCAAGGAGATACTTCTGAATTATGCTGCCACTTTATTTAAAGATTTACCTGAGAATTTAGTATTATCCTGTAATAAAGAATTGGGGCAAGCTATAATATATCCTCGAGAGATACCAGAAAATTATAAGACTATAGGGGAGATAGCAGAATATGCTCATACTACCAGCTGGGGTACCTTGGCTTATACTTCTACTCTTCGGCAGAAAAACTGTCCTCCCTGTTTTATTACACACTTTGTTGAAGTGGAAGTGAATACCCGGACTGGAGAAGTTAAGATTCCACGAGTGGTGATTATGGGTGATTCGGGAACGATTATTAATCCAAATTTATGGGAAGGGCAAATCATAGGAGCTTTTAGCAGAGGTCTGGGTTTTGGTCTTTTAGAAGAGACTGATTATCATCCTGAAGATGGGAGTTTAAGATGTAAAGGATTAGTAACTGATTATAAGATTCCTACTACTTTAGAAATGCCAAAAATAGAAGATATTATAGTACGTTCTGCTCATACTTATGAACCTACTGGTCCTTTTGGAGCCAAGGGGATAGGAGAAGCAGCTTTAAGTTCGGTAGGACCTGCAATAGCTAATGCTATCTATAATGCTATTGGAATCAGGTTTTATGAATTGCCTATTACTCCAGAAAAAATCTTAAAATCCCTCCAGGAGAAAGAGGAAAATCTCAGAAAAAGGAGAGGTGAATAGCATTGCATAATACCAGATTTTTAACTCAAGAATTTGAATATTTTGTTCCCCATACTTTATCTGAGGCTTTAGATTTACTCTTTACTTATCAAGATAAAAGGACTAAGATATTAGCAGGAGGAACAGATCTACTAGTGAAAATGAAGACCCTGGGGATAGGAGTAGATTATTTAATTAATATTAATGAAATTTCTGAGATAAAGAATGTAGAGTTGGATAAAGGCTTAAAGATTGGAGCAGCAGTCAAACTTTCTCAATTAGAGAAGATGAAAGCAGTAAAGGAAGAATATCCTGCTTTATATGAGGGAATTACCTCAATGGCAGCAATAGCTATCCGAAATATGGCTACTCTGGTTGGCAATATTTGCAATGCTTCTCCAGCTGGGGACACTATTCCTCCCTTAGTGGTATATGGGGCAAAGTTAAGGATAGTCAGTAAAAAAGGAGAACGAGTTATTCCGCTTGAAGATTTTATTAGCGGGGTTGGAGAGACTATACTTAAAAGAGATGAATTAGTGAGTCAGGTAATAATTCCTGAACCTTATAAAGATTTGGGAAGTGCATTTTGTAAAAAAGGCAGAGTAAAAGCTGATATTGCCAAAATAAATCTGGCTGTAGGTATAGAAAGAGATGGTGATATTTGTCGAGACTGCCGGATAGTGCTGGGCTCGGTTTTTAGTAAAACCCTACGAGCATATAAATCAGAAGAAATTCTTAGAGGAAAAGTGATAAAGGATGATTTAATTATTTCTGCAGCCAAAAGAGCTGCCGAAGAGATTAAGCCTATCGATGATGTACGTTCTACAGCTGAATATAGAAATGAATTAGCCCGGGTAATGGTGGAAGATACTTTACACATAGCCTGGGAAAGAGCGGGTGGTAAGAGGTGGTAAGATGAAGAAGATGGAAATAGAATTTATTCTTAATGGTAAAAAAAGGAAAATAGAAGTAAAACCAAATGACCTTTTAATTAATATTATTAGAGAAGATTTATACCTTACCGGTACAAAATATGGTTGTGGACTTGGAGAATGCGGAGTTTGTACAGTTTTATTAAATGGTGAACCAGTTCTCTCCTGTCTAACCCTAGCTATAACTGTTGATGGTAAAGAAATTACTACCATCGAAGGATTAGCTCAGGGCGATGAATTGCATCCTTTACAGAAAGCATTTTTGAAAAATGGGGCTGTACAATGTGGTTTTTGTACACCGGGAATGATATTGACGGCCACTGCATTATTAAGAGAAAATCCTGATGCTACCGAAGATGAGATCAGAAATTATATGAGAGGTAATCTTTGTCGGTGTACTGGATATGTGCAAATTATAAAAGCAATCAAAGAATGTACCTCTATAAAAAATAAGGGATTAACAAACTGAAATAATAACTATATGGTAAGGAGGAGAAATTTAGTGAAACAGATTAAATATATCTCTCCCCGAACAAAGGAAGAAGCTTTAGAGGTTTTACAACAAGAGAAAGATCGTGCTTGTATAGTGGCTGGTTGTTCCAATGTTCTTCCTAATCTTAAGGATAAAAAGATTGCTCCTCAAATTTTAGTAGATATTACTACTCTAGAATCATTAAAAGGGATTTTTAAAAAAGAAGGTAAAATTTTATTAGGTCCTTTAACAACTATCAATGAATTAATTTCTTCGAAGATTATCTTAGAGGAATATCCAGTATTAACTCAAGCTGCCCGGGAGTTTGCTGATCCGATAGTAAGAAATACTGCTACTGTGGGAGGAAATTTAGTTACCGCATCTCCTGCAGCGGATCTTGCTGTCCCGCTGCTTAGTTTAGATGCAATAGTTAAGATAGAGAGTCTAGGGGACAAGAGAGAGGTTAACTTAATCAATTTTTTTACTGCTCCAGGGGAGACTATCTTAAATAGCCATGAATTAGTAGTGGGAATTGAATTTAAACAGAGTGATATCAATAAAAATGGTTGTTTTATGAAGATTGGTCAAAGAAAAGCTATGGCTATTTCTATTGCTACTTTAGCAGTAAATTTAGACTGGAAAGAAAATACCATCAATCAAATTAGGATTGCTGCGGGTTCAGTAGCACCTACTCCCTTAAGACTTACCGGAGTAGAAGAATTTTTAAAAAATAAAAAACTAAATCAGGAATTGATAGAAGAGGCAGTTATTAAAGTAAGTAAAGAAGTTAACCCCATTAGTGATATTCGGGCTTCAGAGGGATATCGGCGGTATATTTCTGGAATTTTATTCAAACGAGCTATTGAAAGATTGGCCAATTAGATTAGCTATTAGTGGATAGGGAATAGTCGAAAGGAAAAAAGAAAATATAAAAAGATATAATTAGATAATTAATATGGAGAGAAAATGACTATTTAAATTGGTCAATTAGTTAAAAAAGTTTAAGACAATAATTTTGTTCTTAATTATCTTTTATTTTTAGATGAGATCACCACGTTTTGTTTTATTAGAGTACCGAAAACTTTTAACTAAACAGCAACTAACTAGATAACCAGCTAACCAAACAACTAAATCAAGGGAGATTCATATGGAAGAATATAAAATTGAGATGAAAATAAATGGAGAGAGATTAGTAGCTACTACCCAAGCTGATGAGTCTTTACTAAAATTTTTGCGTCGTAATGGTTTTTTTGAAGTAAAATGTGGCTGTGAAAAGGGTGAATGTGGTACTTGTACAGTAATTTTACAAGGAAAGGCAGTCAAATCCTGTATTACTTTAGCTCTACAAGCTAATAATAAAGAGGTATGGACAATTAGAGGGATGGAAAAATTCGAACTGGGAAGAAAATTACAGGAAAGTTTTGTACAATACGGGGCGATTCAGTGTGGTTTTTGTACTCCGGGAATGATTTTAGTGGCCAAAGCTTATTTAGATAAAAATCCAATTCCTGACCGCAAAGAAATCAAAAGAGAAATAGCTGGTAATTTGTGTAGATGTACCGGATACAAGAAGATCATAGATGCTATTTATGCAGTTGCAGAGGAAAATAAAAAAATGAATTAAATTTAAAGGCAATAAGATTTACTGCTTCGGTTTTTAAAATGTACCTCAAAAAAAGAGAACAGGTCTCTTTTTATAGATAAAAACAGGTCATTTTTTTATAATAATCTGAACAATAAAGATTGATAGGAAGGTGAAGCTTATGTCCCAGTTAAAAATAATTGGTAAACCGATATCTCGGGATGATGCCTGGGCTAAGGCAAAGGGAGAACTTAAATATGCCGATGATTTTTCTCTTCCAGGAATGTTATATGGCAAAGTTCTTCATAGTAAATATCCAGCTGCAAAAATTATTTCTATTAATACCGAGAAAGCAAAGCAATTTTCTGGGGTACGGGCAGTTTTAACCGCTGGCGATGTTCCCCACAATGAAACTGTAACTAGATTTGGACAGAGTTCAGAAGTGGGGAAAGGTTTTGAGGGTCTATACCGAGTATTAGCAGATAAAAAAGTAAGATTTATGGGAGAAGCAATAGCCTTGTTGGCGGCTGATACCGAAGAGATTGCTGAGGAAGCAATAAATCTAATTGAAGTAGAGTATGAACCTCTTCCAGGAGTCTTTGATCCAGTAGAAGCAATGCAGCCCGGTGCTTATTTGGTAGGCGAAGTAGATAGTAATATTATTGCTCAATTTGGTTGTGCTCAGGGAGATATTGAGAGAGGATTTAAAGAAGCAGATATAATTATTGAGGATACCTATAAGGTTCCATTTGTTGATCATGCCTATTTAGAAACAGAAAGCGGTATCGCTTGGATAGATGAAAATAGTGTAATTAATATTCGGGTAGGCTCACAGGTAATTGAACACTTCCGGGATGTTGCAGATGTTCTAGGTTTACCTCATAATCGGGTTCGTTATCGAGGGACGATGATGGGTGGAGGATTTGGAGGTAAGGAAGATATTACGGTAGAGACTTATTTAGCTTTACTTACCTGGAAGACTAAAAAACCAGTAAGATTGGTTTATAGTCGAGAAGAATCCATATTGTGTCATAGTAAGAGACATCCTTTTATTATGCATTATAAAGTTGGGGCAAAAAAAGATGGGAAACTAGTGGCTTTAGAAGCAGAATTAATTTCTGATGCTGGAGCTTATCCATATTTAAGCCCTTGGGTTAATTTATACGCTACAGTAAATGCTGCTGGTCCTTACTGTATTCCTCATATTAAGGTTAATACTTATTGTGTTTTAACTAATAATACTTTTACCAGTGCCAATAGAGGGTTTGGAGCTCCTCAACCGAATATGGCTTATGAAAGTATAATGGATGAATTAGCTCATCAATTAAGCATAAATCCTTTAGAAATAAGACGAATTAATTGTCTTACTACCGGGAAAGCCTTATCTACAACTGGTCAGACTTTTAAAACCTATGTTGCCCTTCCTGAGGTAGCAGAAAAGGCTTGGGAAGCACTAGGGAATCCCACCAGGATTAAGGACAAGTATAAAAAAGTTGGACAGGGGTTAGCTATCGGTTTGATGAGTTATGGCCGAATGACTTTTCTGCATGATTCTTCTCGTTGTTACGTTCGATTAGAATCAGATGGTAGTATATTAATCAGATCAGGGATTCCTGATTTAGGCGGTGGTCAGGTCTCCATACTCTGTCAGATTGTAGCAGAGGAATTAGGAGTACCTATGTCAAAGATAAATATATATTATAGTGATACAGCGCTCACTCCTTTAGCGGGTACTACTACAGCTACACGACAGACTTATATGTCCGGTAATGCTGCCCTGAAAGCTGCTCGAGAAATAAAAAAAAGGCTCATCTATAAAGCTGCTCAAATGATGAATGTTCATACTGATAATCTGGATATAGGGGAAGAAAAGATAATAGTGAAATATAAGCCTTCCCAATATTTACCTTTAATAGAGGCGATTAAGGCCTGTAATGCTGATGGAATTGAATTATTCTGTGAGGCACAATTCAATGGTCCATTTACCATGACTCCTGATTTATCCAATATTAGGGGTATGATTTTTCCCGATTTTACCTTCGGGGCACAGGCAGTAGAAATTGCGGTGGATATAGAAACAGGAGAAGTTGAAGTATTAAAATTAGTTACCTGTTATGATGTAGGTAAGGCAATAAATCCTTTGAGTGTAGAAGGACAAATGGAAGGCGGTTCGATCTATGGCTTGGGATATGCCCTGATGGAAGAGGTAATCATTAAAGATGGGGTTACCCTTACTCCTTCTTTCTCAGAATATATTATTCCTACTTCTGCTGATGTACCTGAAGCAAAAGCCATTTTGGTAGAGTCGGGGGGCGGCTTGGGCCCATATGGTGCAAAAGGGATTGGGGAACCAGCCTGCAGCATTATTGCACCTGCTATTTTAAATGCTATTTATAATGCGGTGGGGGTTAGAATTAAGAGTTTGCCTGCCACTCCGGAAAAAATAATTCGAACCTTAAAAGGCCAGTTTAATTAAAATTGCTTTTTCTTGCTGAGGGGAAAGAAGATGAAAATTTCCAAAGCTTTAGAATTAAAAGAAAGGGCTTTTATCTCCTTAATAGGTGCAGGAGGGAAAAGTGCTATTTTCCGATCATTAGCAGAAGAATTAATTCAAGAAAATAGTCATATCATTCTTACTACTACTACCAAAATGTATACCTGGCAATTAGATCCTTTTATAAAAAAGGGAAAATTAATTGAGGGTAATAACAAAGAACCTATGCGACTATCTCTAGAAAAATATTTTTCTTACAGAAGAAAAGAAGGAAATTTGGCCATAGTAGTAGGAAATAGAGAAAATGATCTGGGTGAAGAGAAGTTTTTTGGATTAGTACCTGACTGGTTAGATTGTTGGTGGGAAAGAAAGATAGCGGAATATTTTTTAGTAGAAGCAGATGGGGCAAAGGGTAGGTCGATTAAAGCTCCTTCTTCTAATGAACCAGTTATTCCGTCGTCTACTACTCATTTAATCGGAGTTATAGGGGTTGATGTGGTAGGTCTTTCTTTGGAGGAGAAAAATGTTTTTCGTTCCCAGCTTTTTTCCCAGTTAATCGGGATTAAATTAGGAGAAAAATTGAATCTGGAACATTTATCTCGCTTTATTTGTCATCCCGAGGGCTTATTTAAAATAGTCCCTGAAAATTGTTTAGTCCACCTTTTTATCAACAAAGTTGAAGAGGAAAAAGATCTAAAAATTGCCGAAGAATTAGCCTTTGAAGTTTTAAAACTTTGTCCTCAAAAGATTACCAGTATAATTATTGGAGCTGCCCATCAATCGGAAGTAGTTAAAACATTAATTAAAAGGATAGATTAGGAATGATCTATGGAATAATTTTAGCAGCAGGAGAGGCTAAGAGAATGGGAGAAGTTAAATTAACTCTTCCTCTGGGAGATAAAAAAATAATTGAATGGGTTTTGCTTGCAGTAAAGTTTGCTCCCTTAGATAAATATTATCTGGTAGTTCGTCCTACGGATGAGGAAATTATCGAGATAGGTAAGAAATGGGGAGCAAAAATAATAGTTAATCCAGAATATAAAACTGGAATGAGTAGCTCAATTAGAAAGGCAATAACTAAGATTTCTCCGGAAAATTTAGAAGGTTTTTTTATTATTTTAGCTGATCAGCCTTTTATTAATTCATCATTATTTTATAAGATGCTCAAGTTATTTACTCCCGGTCAAAGAGAAATAATCGTCCCTTTTTATCAGGAACAACCGAGAAATCCAGTATTTTTTGATGGATATTGGAGAGATGAATTATTAAAGATTTCAGGTGATGTGGGGGGTAAGACTCTAATTAAGGCTAATCCTGAAAAGATAAAAAGGTTTAAAGTAAATCAAGAATATGTATTCTTTGATATTGATGTGCAAAAAGATTATGAAGAAGCAAAAGCTATTTTTACCTTTCTTCATAAAAAGGGAAAGATATAATGAAAATCAATAATCTATTAGTGGTTATGCGGGGCGGAGGAGACTTAGCCACCGGGGTGGCGGAAAGACTTTTTCGAGCAGGATTTGCCATAGTGATTTTGGAGATAGAAAAACCCACTGCCATTCGTCTTCCGGTTTCTTTTGCCCGAGCGGTTTACGAAGGTAGGGCAATAGTGGAGGGGATAGAAGCAATTTTAGTTCCCTCCTGGGGAAAAGTTAAAGTAATTATTGAGCAGAAAAAAATCCCAGTTTTAATAGATCCCCAAGCTGTATGTATAGAAAAACTTTCCCCTCAAGTTTTAATAGATGCCATCTTGGCTAAACGTAATTTGGGCACCAGGATTAACCAGGCTCCTCTGGTAATTGGATTAGGCCCTGGTTTTGTTGCAGGGGAAGATGTAGATGTGGTAATAGAAACTATGCGAGGTCATAACTTAGGTAGAGTCTATTATCGTGGACAAGCCATACCTAATACCGGTATCCCTGGAGAGGTAGGAGGGGAATCATTAAGAAGATTATTGCAAGCTCCAGTAGAGGGAAGAATTATACCTATACGCAAAATTGGAGATTTAGTTAAAGAAGGGGAAGAAGTTGCGAAAGTCGGAGAAACTCCTGTAATTGCTCAGATATCCGGGGTACTACGGGGGTTAATATATCCTCAGAGTTGGGTAAAGAAAGGAATGAAGGTAGGAGATATTGATCCAAGAGGGGTTAAAGATTATTGTTTTACCATTTCAGATAAAGCCCGTTCTATAGGAGGAGGAGTACTGGAAGCAATTTGTGCTTATTTAAATAGTAGATAATTATAGAGTTTTATTTTGAAAAATATAAAAAAATAAAAAAAGTGTATACTAAATTTGAAGGAAAGAATAAAAAAGAATAAATAAAATTTTAATCTGGGAATTTATTAAATAATCTGCAGGGAATTATTTTTTTATTACGGGTTATATTAATATTAGAATAACCCTTGAAGATTGTTATTTTTGAGGAGGGTTATGAAATGACAGAGATATTAAAAGAAGCCTTAAAGAGAATAGAGCAGGGTGAAAATGTTGCCCTGGTTACGATAATTGAAACCAGAGGTTCTACTCCTCGTGAAGCTGGTTCGAAGATATTAGTAGGGAAAGATGGTTTAATAATGGGCACTATTGGGGGCGGAATAACTGAAGCTAAAGTTATCGAAGAAGCAAAAAAATCTTTACAGGAAAGAAAGAGTAAAATCTTAAACTATTCTTTAACCAGGAAAGCTGCTGCTTTAGAAGCAGGAGCTATTTGTGGGGGAGAAATGAAATTGTTTATAGATATTCTTAATCCCAAAGAAAAGATAATTATTTTTGGCGCAGGGCATATTTCTATTTTTGTCGCAAAACTCGCTAAGATTTTAGGTTTTAATGTAACTGTAGTGGATGAACGAGAAGAATTTGCCAACCAGGATAGATTCCCGGGTATAGACTGTATATTAGTTAAAGAAGTACAGGATGCCCTTAAAGATTTAGATATTAATTCTTCTACTTATATTGTTATTATTACTCGTGGTCATTTAATGGATGAAGAAGTGCTGGGTTCAGTGATAGGAACTGAGGCTAAATATATAGGAATGATTGGCAGTAAAAAGAAGAATCAGACCATCTTTCAACATTTAAAAGAAAAGGGGATAGCTGAAAAAGAGTTGGAAAAAGTTTATGCACCTATTGGATTAGATATAGGAGCACAGACTCCTGAGGAGATTGCAGTTAGTATTATGGCAGAAATTATTCAGGTAAGGAGAAAAGAAGTTTAAATACCAAGGAGTGTAAAAGTATGTGGGAAAAATTTTTAAAGTCTAGAAAGCAGATTATTTTTACCGGGGTTTTTATTGGAGTTTTTGCTGCTCTCTTACAAAGGTGGGGGAATCCACCTAATATGGGAATCTGTGTAGCTTGTATGCTCCGTGATATTAGCGGTGCTCTGGGTTTGCATAGGGTAGGAGTAGTACAATACCTTCGTCCAGAAATTATAGGTTTCGTCCTGGGATCTTTAATATCTGCCTTAGCCTATAAGGAGTTTAAGCCTCGGGGAGGTTCTGCCCCAATTATCCGCTTCATTTTGGGTTTTTGGGCTATGGTAGGTGCACTGGTTTTTTTAGGCTGTCCCTGGAGGACACTGCTTCGTTTAGCTGGTGGAGATGCCAATGCTTTCTTTGGTTTAGCTGGATTAGTAGTAGGAATTTGGATAGGAGTTTTTTTTCTTAAAGCAGGATATAACCTGGGAAGATATCAAAGAAGTTCCTCTTTCATTGGATGGATAATGCCAGTAATAATGGTGGGAATTTTATTATTACTGATTTTTAAACCACATTTACCTTCGGGAGTTGTATTCTTTAGTATTCAAGGACCGGGCTCACAGCATGCTCCAATCTTTCTTGCTTTATTGATAGCTATGGTAATAGGATTTTTGGCTCAAAGAACTAGATTTTGTACCGTTGCTGCAGTGCGGGATATAATTATCATTAAAGACACATATCTATTTACCGGGGTAATGAGTCTATTATTAGCTGCTTTGATTAGTAATCTTATTTTAGGACAATTTAATTTTGGCTTTCAGGACCAGCCTATTGCCCATAATAATCAATTGTGGAATTTTGGGGGGATGGTTTTGGCAGGTTTAGCCTTTACTTTAGCTGGGGGATGCCCAGGACGTCAGTTGTTTCTTTCTGGTGAAGGTGATGCAGATGCAACTATTTTTGTTATAGGAATGATTATAGGTGCTGGTTTTGCCCATAATTTTGATTTAACTAGTTCCCCTAATGGTCCAGGAAGATGGGGGCCGGCTGCAGTTATTATCGGATTGATTATTTGTATGATTATCGGGTTTAGTATGAGCGACCAGTTTAGAAAAAAGAGGGAGGCATAATTTTTATGATCGAAAAAATAGATGTAAGGGGACTCTCTTGCCCTCTTCCGGTAGTAGAAGTTAGAAAAAGATTATTGGCAGTAAATGAAGGGATGTTTGAAGTTTTAGGAGATTCTGGAACCGCTAAAGATAATCTTGTTAGGATGGCAACTAATATAGGATGGAAAGTAGAGTATAAAGATTGCGGAGAAGAATTTATTCTCTATATTTCGAAAGAAAGACAAACTAAGGAGAAAATATGATTTATCTGGATAATGCCGCTACTTCTTATCCAAAACCAAAAAGAGTAGAGCAAGCGATGGTTAATTTTATGAATAATATTGGCGCTAGCCCTGGACGTTCTGCTCATCGACTTTCACAGGAAGCTGGTCGTCTAATTTATCAGACGCGAGAAAATTTAGCACAATTATTTAAGGTAAATGATCCTTTGCGAATTATCTTTACTTTAAATATTACCGAAGCCTTAAATCTTGCTTTACAGGGAATATTGGTTCCAGGTGACGGGGTAATTACCAGTAGTATGGAGCATAATTCAGTTATGCGACCCTTGCGAGATTTAGAGAGAAAAGGGGTAAAGGTTGAAATTATTCCCTGTTCTTCTCGGGGCGAATTTGATCCTGAAAGTATAAAAAAAAGAATAAAAAAGAATACTAAACTGATTGTGATAAATCATGGCTCTAATGTTATTGGCAGTATTTTACCAATTTGTCAAATAGGAGAAATAGCTCGGAAGCACGGAATTCTTTTTTTGGTAGATACTGCCCAGACCGCTGGTTGTTACCCTTTAGATATGGAAAAAGATAAAATAGATCTTTTAGCATTTACTGGACATAAAGCCTTATTTGGTCCATCCGGAACAGGGGGATTAATTTTTGGAGAGAGAGTAAATATTAAAAAATTAATTCCTTTAAAAAGGGGAGGAACAGGGAGTTGGTCAGAATTTGAAGAACAACCTGATTTTTTACCAGATAAATATGAAAGTGGTACTCTTAATGCAGTTGGTATAGCTGGCTTAAATGAAGGGGTAAAGTTTATTTTACAAGAAGGTGTAGATAAGATTCATCGCTATGAACTCCTACTAACCCAGAAGTTGATCGAGGGTTTGAAAAATATTCCTGAAGCTATTGTTTACGGAGCAGAAAAAAGAGAAGATAGGGTTGCAGTAGTTTCTTTCAATATTCAAAAGAGGCTGCCTTCTGAAATAGGACTGAAATTAGACGAAGAATATGGAATTATGTGTAGGATTGGTCTTCACTGTTCCCCGGCTAGCCATAAGACCATTGGTACCTTCCCGATGGGGAGTGTTAGATTTAGTTTAAGTTATTTTAATCAGTGGGAAGAGATTGAACAAGCTCTTGAAGCAGTGAAAAAAATAGCTAAAGAGGGAAGGAAATTAAAATAAAGATGAATAAGAGTGAAGAGTACAGGGTAGTATTATTTTATTCCACCAGTGCAGCTATAAAAGCGGAGAGTTTAGCTAAAAAAGAGAATCTGGTTGTAAAGCTCATTCCGGTTCCTCGAAATTTAAGCTCTGATTGTGGTATTTGTTTGCTCTTTCGTAGTCAAGATAAACTTGTTATTGAAGATTTACTAAATAGGGGTAAGATAGAATATGAGAATATTTACCCGATATGAGTTTTTTGAGTTTACCATATTTTAGCCTTAAGTAGGAGAGAGGTGGTAAATTTGAAGTTACGCTATAAGATCTGGATCGAAAATAATGGGGGGAAAGCCTTTGGGAATGGACCTCAGGATATCCTCCATCGTATTGAGCGGACCGGCTCATTGAGGCAGGCAGCAAAAGAAATAAAAATGTCTTATTCACAAGCCTGGAATTTGATCAGGCTTTTAGAAAAAAGGTTAGGAATTACCCTTTTAAAACGAATCGTGGGAGGGAAGAATGGCGGAGGTTCAGAACTTACCGATGAAGCAAGAGAATTGATGAACAGATTTGAAAAATTTCATCAACAAGCCGAGCAAGATTTAAATAATTTGTACCAAAAGATTTTTTTAAAGTAATTTTTTCTTGCCTTCGTTATATTAATATAAATATAATGATAAAGATTTCAGGTAAGTAGTTTCGATTGAATAAGAAGGAGGTATTATGAGTATTTCCATAAAAAAAGTTCCAGTAGAAGAAGCAGTAGGAATGGTCTTGTGTCACGATATTACTCAGATTATTCCAGGTAAATTTAAAGGCAGAATTTTTAAAAAAGGACATATTATTCGGAAAGAAGATATAGAAACTTTATTAAAATTAGGAAAGGAGCAGGTATTTGTTTGGGAACCACAAAAAGGGATAATACATGAAGATGAAGCGGCCATTCGCATAGCTAAAGCGGTGGCAGGGGATAATATTACTTACGAAGAACCGCGGGAAGGTAAATCTATCTTAAAAGCAACTAAAAAAGGATTGTTAAAAATTAATTCTTCCCTTCTTTTTGAGATTAATTCCATTAAAGATGTTTCTATTGCAACTTTACCGCAAAATTTTATCCTGGAAGAGGGTCAGTCTTTTGGTGGGATTCGGATTATTCCTCTCCTTACCGCAGAAGACAATTTGCGAGAAGTGGAAGATTTATGCCAGAAGAGAGGTAAGGTTTTTGGGGTTAAAGAATATAGAAGATTAAAAACTGCCTTGATAGTTACTGGGAATGAAGTGTTTAAGAAGAGGATTAAAGATAAATTTACTTCGGTGATTAGAAAAAAGTTAAAATATTTTCCTACTAAGTTTTTAGGAAGAGTTTTTTGCCCCGATAATAAAGAAGAGATTAAAAAGGCAATTTTATATTTTCAACAGCAAGGAGCAGACTTATTAATCTTAACGGGCGGTATGTCGGTAGATCCGGATGATTTAACTCCAGGTGCCATTATAGAGAGTGGAGCAAAAGTGATAACCTATGGCATTCCAGTTCAGCCAGGTAATATGTTTATGTTTGCCTCTTTGAAAGATATGACTTTGTTAGGAATACCTGGTTGTGTGATCTATTATCGGACTACTATTTTAGAGGTAATTTTACCCAGAATTTTTATCGGGGATCGTTTAACCAAAAGGGATTTCTTAAAAATGGGAGAAGGTGGATTTTGTCTAACTTGTAAAGTCTGCCATTATCCCAATTGTTTTTTCTGTCGTTAGTATAATTTTAAAGTTAATAGTAAATAAGGAAGGGATAGCAGATTTAAAAGTAATTTTATCGAAGCGATAAAATTATAAATATTTATCTATTTATTTTTTGTTAAAGGTAATAATCGATCAAATTTATGATGAATTTGGATAAAGTAAGGATAAAAGAAAAAAAAGGAAGGCAGGATTAAGAATTTGAACTTTTATACAGATATAAAAGAAAGATTTTTTAATCTAATAAATGAAAAAGATTTAATCTCTTCCAGGGTAGAAGTAGTAAGGGCTCGACCTTTAAATCCCGGGGAAGTAATCGGAAGACCCGATAGAAATGATTTTCCTTTATTAAAAGGGAAAGAGGTGATGTTGCAAGCAGATTTTAAGGGGAGTTTAGGTCAGGCTTTTACTGATATGCCGGGAGATTATAGTGGTTCTTTAAAAGAGATTCTTGCTTTACCTCTAGATAATAATTTTAATCGGGCTATTTTTTTCTCTACTTTAAATGCTGTTCTACGATACCTCAAAATTATTTCTAAAACAGTTCACTGCAAAGATAAAGAACCGAGAGAGTGTGCCATTTACCTGGTAAATTATATTAAAGGACAATTTGGCAATCCTCGGATAGCTTTTATTGGGATGCAGCCAGCTATGGTTGAAGCTTTAGCGGATCATTTTAAAATTAGAGTAACCGATTTAGATCCGGATAATATAGGCCAAAAAAAGAGTGGAGTTTTAATAGAAGATGCATCTCATACCAGAGAAATATTATCCTGGGCAGATTTGATTTTTGCAACCGGGACTACGGTAATAAATAATACTATTACTCAGTTATTAATAGGGAAACCATTAATATTTTACGGGGTAACTATTTCCGGGGTGGCTTATCTTAAGGGATATAAGCAATACTGTTTTTGTGGACATTAGAAAGAGAAAAGATTATAAGCTAGAACAATGACTTATGGTTAAGAAAATTTAATAATTCCTAAAATAAGGAGCATTAAGTAATGAATAAAATTTCTATATTATTTTTAGCAATAGGGTTAATTTTCTTATCTTTTATTAAGGTTACATTAACAGAAACAGTCCCCATTGGCATGGCAGTAGAATTTAATGATCATGCTGCCTGTGCCTATATTAGCCAAGAGAAAGGATGGTTTAAAGAAGAAGGACTTATTTTAAGTACTTATGAAAGTTATGAAACCGGAATGGCTTTGGCCTCAGCTTTAGCTCGAGGAGATATTCAAGTAGCTTATCTCTGCTTAGTTCCTGCCTTGAATGTCTATGCTAATGCTCAAGTCCCCCTGAAGATAGTTATGGGAACGCATAAATATGGCTATGGTCTGGTGGTTAATCCGAAGAGAGTGAAAACGATTCAAGATTTAGAAAAAACAGATAATCGTATAGGATGTGTTCGAGAGGGAGGGGCGGCTGATATTTTACTACATAAAATTATAGATAAATTCAATTTAAACCAAGATAGAGTATTAGAAAATATTCAGAGAATGAATCCCTCAAAACAGTTATTAGCTTTTACTTTAGGGCAATTAGATGCAGTCATTCTTCCTGAGCATTGGGCTACTATGGCAGAGGCTGTTGGTGGTAGCCAAATGTTATTGACCAGTCAGGATATCTGGAAGGAGATGCTAGGGAGTGTTTTAGTGGTCAAAGAAGAACTAATTATTAATCATCCAGAAATAGTAGAAAGTTTAGTAAAAATTTCGCAGAGAGCTACAGATTGGATTAACCAGTATCCTCAGGAAGCTGCAGAGATTATGGCTCAACAATTACAAATAACTGGAAAAAGTTTCTTACCGATAGAAATAGCGAATGGTAATACTCCCACTAGAATATCTTCGGAGATTTTATTAAAATCAATGAATAGGATTAAGTATACTACAGAGCTTGAAGTTTCAATAATTCAAGAAACGATAGATTATATTACTACTCTGGGTTATATTCGAAATAGTTTTAAAGCAGAGAAGATTTTAGATTTTAGTTTTATTACAGAGAAATGAAAAAAAATAAAAACTTTTATTTATTATGGGAAGTAGTTCCCCTATTAATATTTTTTGGATTATGGGAAGTAACATCTAGAATAAATTTATTCCCAGAAAAAATATTTTTTCCTCCTTTTTCCCAGGTAGTAAGGGAATTCTGGTACTTATCTATTTCTGGAGTATTAGGGCCAAATCTATTAAGTAGTTTAATCAGGGTATTAATTGGATTTTTTCTGGGTTCTTTTTCTGGATTATTGATAGGAATTATAATGGGGTGGAATGAAAAGATAGATAAAGCCCTGAGTCCGGTAATAAGTTTACTTTACCCTATCCCTGCTTTAGGCTGGTTGCCTTTGTTGATGTTGTGGTTTGGTATAGGAGAGATTTTACCAATATTAATAATATTTATTTGTTCCTTCTTTCCAATTCTTTATAATACTTTAACCGGAATTAAAAATGTGAATAAGAATTATATTTATGCGGCTAAAATTTTAGGTTCCTCTGATATAAGAATTATTTATACCATAGTACTTCCTCTTGCCTTACCTTATATCTTTACTGGTCTAAAATTGGAAGCTGGAATGGCCTGGAGGGTAATTCTGGCTGCAGAAATGGTAGCTATTCCTACTGGAATTGGTGCCTTAATGATGAAAGCAGAAAGCCTGTTGAGAATAGATATTATTATAGTCTGTTTAATCATATTAGGGGTGGTCTGTCTTTCTTTTGAAAAGATTTTTATTCTATTAGAAAACAAATTCACTGCTAAATGGAGATAGTATGGCTTCTATCAGATTAGAAAATGTATCTAAATATGTTTGTAAAAAAGTGAATCTAGAAGTCAGAGATAGAGAATTAATAGTTTTACTAGGACCAAATGGGGCAGGAAAAACTACCTTACTAAATATTATTGCTGGTTTGGTTGATTACGAAGGTTCCGTGTTTTTTGACCAGAAAAGAATAGATCAATTTTCGCCTCAACAAAGAAGAGTAGGTTATTTATTTCAGGAAATAAATCTGTTTCCTCATCTAAAAGTAGTAGATAATATTATTTACAGCTTAAGAGCGCAGCACAGACCCGTTAACGAGATTAAAAAAAGGATGGATGAATTAATTTCTATGATGAAATTAGAAAATTTGCTCTACCATTATCCCAAAGAATTGAGTGGGGGAGAGAAACAAAGAGTGGCATTAGCTCGCGCCCTGGCAAATCATCCTCAAATTTTATTATTAGATGAACCAATGAATAATCTAGATTATCAAACCTCAAAACATTTAAGGATTGAGTTTAAAATGATGCAGAAGAAACTTGGAATTACCACCATCTACGTTACTCATAATTTTTACGAAGCACAAGAAATGGCTGATCGAATGGTAATAATTAATCAAGGAAAGATTGAACAAATTGGTTCTTATGAAGAGATTTTCTTTCATCCTCAGGGAGCAGTGAACAAATTCATCGGTTCACCCAATGTTTTAGAATGTAATGAGTATAGGGATTTAGGTTTAGGAGTGGGAGAAGTAAAGTGTGGTGATATTTCTTTATTAGTCTTTGGAGAAGGCAAGAGGATAAGTAAAATTTTAATTTTGCCTGAAGATATTTATTTAACTAACTTTCAGCCCCCCGGTCCAGATATTAATCGGATAAAGGGAAGATTGAAGAAGATTGAAGAATTATCTTCATCTATGATTTGTTGTACGGTAACTACCCGAGAACTTTCTTTGAAAGCGAGATTATCCAGAGAGGTTTTTAATAGTATGAGGTTAAAATTAGACGATGAAGTTTGGCTAATCTTAGCCCCCCGAAAGTTAAAATTTTATTAAGGGCAGATACCTAGTTATTAATTTTTCTTCTTGAGCTATCTTTTTGATTTTGGTTAAAAATCGTCTTAAGATGTTATTCCTATCTTTTCTTGAAATCTGTAAATCTTTCTATAGAATCGTTTTTTTATAGAAATCGACTTTTCTAAGCCTTTACTTAATCCTTACCAGGAGTAATAATACTATAGCTGTTCTGATCATAGATAGATTATAAGTCTTTTTGAAGCAGGATCGAGAATGAAAAGTAAATGATTATTACTATTTAAACTATAGATTGTAATTATTTAGAATAATTTTTTTTACTACTTATAGTAGCGTTTACTTCCCGAATTTGTTAAAATTAAATTAATTATTAATAAAAAAAATCTTTTAATAATATTCTTAATGAATTTATTTGATAGAATATAAAAAATTAATTATTTTATTGTGGTTAATTATGACTAAAGAACAAAAATTTTATAAAGCGCTTCAAGATGTTTTCATCGGCGCCAAGATTGAGGGCAAAGGCGGTTTTGTTAATTTGATGAGGATTAAATCAAATTACTACCGCAAGATTGAAGATATTCTCAAAAATGACATTGAGACGGCTTTGGAAAGTTATCCCAAATTTAGGGATGAGCTTTTTGACAAACTATACTCATTTTTTAGCCGATACTTTACGAAAAGCGGCTCAATCTATTTCAATTCAACTCCATTTCATAATAATATCTATGAAAAAGTCTATACCGATGATAAAGATGTCATTCTCTTTTGGAAAACGCAGATGCTCTACTATGTCAAAACGGATCGGATTTTCAGGAGTTTGCCAGTTGAATTCCCCTCTGATAGAGGGGTGGGCGCCGAAGGCGGACGGGGTGTTTTAAAATTTTACTTTGACGCTTCAAAGATAGAAAGCAAAAAAGCCAATGAAAAACGTTCGCTCGTTTTTGAGTTAAACAAAGTCCTTGAGGACGAAACCATTGTTTTTGGCGTTCAATACTCTGAAAGGGGCACAAAAACAAAGCAAGACGAGATACTAAAAGCCATAAAGAGAAAAGGCATAGCAATTACCGAAGAACAATTGGAACGCGCTTTTAGAGTCTTTGAAAAGCAAAGTGAGGTGGATTTCTTTATCAATAAAAATGCCAAAGCATTCTTACAGGAACAATTTAAACTCTGGAGTTATCAGTATTTTTGGGAGGGAGCCAGAGAATGGGGGGCGGATAGAGTCAATCAACTGCAAATTCTTAAAGATATTGCTTTCAAGATTATTGATTTCATCTCTCAGTTTGAGGACGAGCTGGTAAAAATCTGGAACAAGCCGAAGTTTGTTAAAAATTCAAACTATGTAATTACGCTGGGTAGGATTCTTTCTGCACGTCATTCTGAGCGAAGCGAAGAATCTCTTAAGTTAATTGAAAAAATTCTAAAACATAAAAATATCACAGAACAAATTAAAGAATGGCAGGAGCTTGGAATTGTAGATAATGAATTTAAGGTAGAGAATGTTTTTGAAAATTCCCCTTCTATGAAGGGGTGTCAACCGAAGGTTGACGGGGTAGTGAAATGGAATGAATTACCATTCAATGCTGAACTTAAAGAAAGAGCCAAAGAATTGAGAAAAGCAGGTAATTTATCAGAAGTTTTATTATGGAACCAGGTCAAAAACAGGCAATTGTTGGGATTAGATTTTGATAGGCAAAAAATTATTGGAAATTACATAGTTGATTTTTATTGTAAAAACTTAGGGGTTGTTGTTGAAATTGATGGAGTAAGTCATGACGGGAAGGTTGAATATGATTTGGAACGAGATGCTTACTTAAGGGGATTAGGACTGAAAGTTATTCACATTTCCGATCTAGATGTAAAGAAAAATTTAGAAGGTGTAATTGAATTTCTGAAAGATGAATTAAACACCCCGTCTGCTAACGCAGACACCCCTCTACAAGAGGGGAATAAACACCCCGTCCCTTTGGGACACCCCTCTATAAGAGGGGAATTTAAGCATCTGCCGATTGATACGAAGTTTTTCAAGGATTTGGAGCTTGAGATTTTATCTCTTTTCGATGACCTTGATAATTCCTTAGATGGTTGGTTGATAAAGAGTGAAAATTATCAGGCGTTGAATACAATTCTGCCAAAGTTTAAAGAAAAAGTGCAAACGATATACATTGATCCACCGTTTAATACGGGTGATGATTTTCCTTATATTGATAAGTTCCAAAATTCTACATGGCTTACCTTGATGGAGAATAGATTAAAATTAGGAAAAGATTTTTTATGTTATAATGGTAGTATAAGTTTGCATTTAGATTCAAATGCAGATTATTTTGGCAAAATATTATTAGACGAAACATTCGGGCAAGAATGCTTTAGAGTAAAAATTACATGGAAAAGGCACACAGGTCCTAAAATACAATCTCTACACTTTCCTAATATATCCGATTTTATTTTAATTTATTCTAAAATAAACGACAATTGGGTATATAATCCTCAATATTTACCGTATAAAGAGGAGTATCTTAAGAAAATGTATAAGTACGAAGATGAAAAAGGAAAATACAGAATACATGATTTGTATGCTCCTGGGGAAGGGACAGAAAGAATATTCAAAGGGAAAACAATAAAACCACCTAAAGGACATCACTGGAGTTATACACAAGAAAAAATTGATGAAATGATTAAAGAAGGAACAATATTTTTTGATAATAGGGGTTTTCCCAAATTAAAAGTTTATTTAGGCAAGGGAGAACAAGTAACTAATATTTGGACAGATATAAATGTCATCCAAGGAAGTTCTATCGAATTCTTAAATTTTGCAACTCAGAAACCAGAAAAATTTTTATCAAGAGTCATACAATCTACATCTAATGTTGGCGACTTGGTTATGGACTTCTTCCTTGGCTCTGGCACAACCACAGCAGTAGCGCATAAACTCGGCAGGAAATGGATTGGTATTGAAATGGGAGAGCATTTTTATACAGTGGTTTTACCAAGAATGAAAAAGGTTTTGGCTTATGATAAATCTGGTATTTCAAAAGAATTAAAAACGCCCCGTCCTTCGGACACCCCTCTACCAGAGGGGAATTCCCCTTCTATGAAGGGGTGGCAACCGCAGGTTGACGGGGTAGTTTATCAAGGCGGTGGATTTTTCAAGTATTACGAACTTGAGCAATATGAAGAAGCGCTGGCAAACTGCAAATACGAAGATGGTGATTTGTTTAATTCCCCTTTAATAAAGGGGTGGACTGCTGAAGGCAGGACGGGGTATTGGTCGGGCAGAAGTCCATATCAGGAATATGTCTTTATGAAAGACGAAAAAATGTTGAAAACATTGGAGATTGATTATGAAAAAGAAAAGGTCAGAGTTGATTTATCAAGACTCTATCTAAACACCCCGTCTGCTAACGCAGACACCCCTCTACAAGAGGGGAATATAGACATTGCCGAAACTCTGTCTAATTTAAAGGGAAAATATATCAAGCGAATTACTCCCGACGAAGTAGAATTTGAAGACGGCGAAAAAATCAATCTCAAAGATTTAGATTATAAAGTAATTAAACCCTTAATTTGGTGGTAATAATATGGCAAAATTGTATCTTCAAGATATAGTAAATGACATTCCTTTTGAAAACTTGCCGGCAAAGTGGCAAGGGTTTGATTTTGCGCGGTTTTCAAAAGACAAAACGCTTTTTGATTTTCAAAAACAGGGACTTCAAAACGCGCTGAAAGGTCTATGGTTTTATTTCAAAGACAAGAACGGAGAAAAGCAAAGTTTGTACAATCACTATTTGGCAAACGACTTTACAGAAAAGTTTGATTACGATTTAAAGAAAAAGGCGGAAGGGAAAACAGCAAAATATTTATTGGAATATGATAAAGATTATCCAGTGAAAGGCAATAAGATTTCATTTGCTCACTTTATCAATAGAATGAGTTTTTGGATGGCGACCGGTTCAGGAAAAACTCTGATTATAGTTAAGTTGATTGAGCTTTTAGGCAAACTTATTGCCGAAAAAGAATTGCCGATAGGGGACATTCTTTATTTAGCACACCGCGACGACCTTTTGGACCAGTTTAAAAATCATGTTGAAGAATTTAACAGCTTTCATTTTGACACAAAAATTAACCTTAAAAATTTGAGAGATTATGAAAGTGTGAAGCGCGAAAACGCCCTGCCTTTTGCCAAAAACGAAATTACTGTTTTTTATTATCGTTCTGACTTAATTTCCGATATTCAAAAAGAAAAGATTGTGAATTTCAGAAATTATGACGACAGCGGCAAGTGGTATATTCTTTTGGACGAAGCCCACAAAGGCGACAAGGAAGACAGTAAACGTCAGATTTTATACTCCATACTTTCAAGGAACGGATTTTTGTTTAATTTTTCCGCTACCTTTACCGATCCAAGGGACTTTGCAACCTGTGCTTTTAATTTCAATCTTTCAAGGTTTGTTGAAGAAGGATACGGCAAACATATTTATGTGTCTTCTGCCGAGATTAGCGCTTTTCGCGGACGAGGCGATTTTTCGCCGATAGAAAAGCAAAAAATCGTTTTGAAAACGCTTTTGCTTTTAACCTATATTAGTAAACACCTTGAAAATATTAGGAGCGTAAATGATACCCTATATCACCGTCCATTACTTTTAACTTTAGTTAATACAGTTTATGGCAAGAAAAAAGACGAGGGGGAAATAGAGAAAGAAGCTGATTTGAAATTGTTTTTCAATGAATTAGAAAAGATTGCCAAGAATGAAATTAGAGCGGATTTGCTCGAAAAAGCAAAACAGGAACTTATCCAAGAGTTTCGCGATGATGCAAAATTTGAATTTGAGGAGTTAGAGTGCGCTGTCAACGCAGATTTGGTTTCAAAACTAGATTACAAAGATATTCTGAAATATATTTTGAACGCCGAAACTCCGGGCAAGATTGAGGTTTTAAAAATTCCCGGCAATAGGCAGGAATTGATTTTTAGGTTGATGACTGCTGAAAAGCCGTTTGCCTTAATCAAAATCGGCGATATTTCCGGCTGGCTAAAAGATAAACTTGAGGGATATGAAATAAACGAAAGTTTTGAAAATGAAAGTTATTTCCGGCGAATAAGTCGCGATGATTCTGACATAAATGTTTTAATGGGTTCGCGCTCTTTTTACGAGGGCTGGGATTCTAACAGGCCAAATCTTATTTTGTTTGTGAATATTGGAGTTGGAAGCGATGCTAAAAAATTTGTTCTGCAATCAGTCGGAAGGGGCGTAAGAATAGAGCCACAGAAATATTTAAGAAAGCGTCTTCAAAATTTGTTTAATGCAAAGAAAGTAAAAGAGCAATTATTTGAGAAAGTTAAGAACCTAATCTTGCCGATTGAGAGCTTGTTTGTTTTTGGGACTAACGCCGAAAACTTGAGAGAAATAATCGCAACACTAAAAGCGGAAAAGCAAGATAGAAATTTAGGTGAAGCGTTTATTTTAAATCCTGAAGCGCAAAAACATCTTCTTTTGGTGCCGGTTTACAAAAACTCTGAAAGGATTTTTGCCGAAGAAAAAGACCCGCAGAAATATTCTATCAGTCGCAAAGATTTTGATATAACATCTCAATTTTATGGATTTTTAGGCGATAAAATCGCTTTAGCCAAATATGATTGCGAAGTGAAGGTTTTAAAGAAAGCAAAAGAAAGTTTTGAAGAAAAAGAACGATACTATGATTTTAGCGAAAGAAATTCGCTTTTTGAGCCGGAGTTAACCCTTGGCCAGATTTTTGATTATCTCGGAGTTAAAAGCAAGGAGTTTGAAACGTTTAAAGAGTTGGAAAATGAAATTGTGCATTTCAAAAAGGTTAGATTCAGTGATGGTGGAAAATACCAAAAGATGTTAGAAGCGATTGATAAAGTTAAAAATTATCCACAAAAAAAAATCAAAGAAAAAGAGGTAGATGAAGAGTTTGATAGAACAAGGAATAAAGAAAAGTATAAACAAGAATTAAAGCAACTTGAGTTAAATTTTCAACGAGAAGTAAGGTATGACAAATTAAAAATTAAGTATTTAGCCAACCATTACTATCTTCCGGTTATAGTTTCAGAAACTGAAAAAATTGACTACCTGAACCATATTATTAATGTTGATAGTGAGGTAAAATTTATTGAAGAATTGGGGGAAAATATTGATAAATTAAAAAATATTTTTGATTGGTGGATGTTTTCAAAACTTGACCAAACACTGGATGAAGTATCAATACCTTATTACAATCCGAAAGAAAATAGTATCTCTAATTTCAAACCCGACTTCATTTTTTGGGCACAAAAAGGAAACCGATACTTTATTTTATTTGTTGACCCTAAGGGAACCGAACATGCAGACGGTTATAGAAAGATTGACGGCTATTCAAGAATATTTGAAATTGAAAAAGATGGACAAAAACAAAGCAAAGATTTTTTATACTCTGAATTTACCATAAATGTGAAGCTATTGCTGAAACCAAGGCGAGGAAAAGCTGGAGTTTTGAATAATTACAAAGGATACTGGTTTGACAATTTCGAGGATTTTAATAATAAAATAAAAATATAGTCTATTAAAAATTAATTAAGAAATAGAGGATAATTAATTTAATTTTAAAGTAAATATAAAAGGCGAGTAAAGATTAAAATCGCACTAAATTTTCTATTTAACCATAGAAATCTTCTGGTACAGCACTATTATTAAGAGAGATAACTGCACTTTTATTTATTTTTTAAGTAAAGTTAGGGATAGAGAATAGGTATCTGCCCCTATTTACAAGGAGGGTAAAGCTGGTGGATAAATTGAATTTAAAGAAATTACAGGATTTGAAGAATCGATATGTAGAAAAATTGGTGAAAGAAGCTATTAGCCTTTGTAAGCCAGAAAAGGTTTCCGTTATTACTGATGATGAAGAAGATATTGATTATGTAAGAGAATTTGCTTTGAAAAGCAAAGAAGAGATGAAATTAAAGATGAGTGGTCATACTATTCATTTTGATGGCTATTATGATCAAGGCAGAGATAAAAAAAATACCAAATATCTTTTATCGGAAAAGGTTGATTGGGGGATAAATATCAACTGGGTTAAAAAAGACGAAGGATTAAAAGAAATATATTCTTATCTAGATGGTAGTATGAAAGGAAAAGAAATGCTGGTAAGATTTTTTTCTCTTGGTCCTAATAATTCTATATTTTCTTTAAAAGCTCTCCAGATAACCGATTCGCCCTATGTTGCCCATAGTGAAGATCTACTTTATCGTCCTGGTTATGAGGAATTTAAAAGGCTTAAGAACTCTCCTGATTTTTTCTTTTTTCTTCACTCTGCAGGAAGATTAGAGAACAGGGTAAGTGCAGATATAGAAAAACGCAGAGTATATATTGATCTGGAAGAAAATAAGGTTTATTCAGTAAATACTCAATATGCAGGTAACTCCTTAGGATTAAAGAAGTTAGCTTACAGATTGGCTATTAAGAAGGCTAATGAAGAAGGATGGTTAGCTGAACATATGTTCATAATGGGGGTTCATGGCCCGGGTGGTAGAATTACTTACTTTACTGGTGCTTTCCCCAGTGCTTGTGGAAAAACCAGTACTGCCATGATTTCTGGTCAGAGCATTGTAGGAGATGATATCGCTTATCTAAAAAAGATAAATGGAGAAATAAGGGCAGCTAATGTAGAAAATGGAATCTTTGGTATTATCCAGGATGTTAATCCTGATGATGACCCTTTAATCTACCGGGCACTTACTACTCCTCGAGAACTTATCTTTTCTAATGTTTTGGTAAAAGATGGAATTCCTTACTGGCAGGGAATGGGAAGAGATATACCAGATGAAGGTATTAATCATTCTGGAGAATGGTATAGAGGTAAAAAAGATAAAGAAGGAAAACTGATTGAATGTTCACATAAAAATGCTAGATATACTATTAGGTTGAATGCTTTAGAAAACTTTGATAGCAAGGCAAATGATCCCGCAGGAGTACCTATTAAGGCAATAATCTACGGTGGTAGGGATTCAGATACCTCTATGCCGATTGTTGAATCTCTTAGCTGGTCGCATGGAGTCTTTCTGGGAGCTACAGTGGAATCAGAAACTACCGCTGCCACCATTGGGGTTCAGGGATTAAGAGAACATAATCCTATGGCTAATTTAGATTTTATTTCTATTCCTTTCAGTCAATATATAGAAAATCACTTACGATTTGCTGATGATGTAAAAGAAGTTCCTAAAATTTATACTACTAATTACTTTTTAAAAGATGAACAGGGTAATTATCTAAATAGTAAATTAGATAAGAAGGTATGGATACTGTGGGCAGAAGGAAGAGTAAACCATGAATTTGAAGCCATTGAAACTCCAGTAGGTAGAATACCTCACTATCAAGATTTAAAAGATTTATTTAAGAGTGCATTAGATAAAGAATATACTAAAACTGAATATATACAACAATTTTCTTTACGGTTAAGTAAATATTTAGAAAAGATGGAGAGAATAAAAAAAATCTTTACCCTAATTAAAATGCCAGCAGAATTTACTAAAGAATTTCAGTTACAAATAGATAAGCTTAAGACTGCTAAGGAAAGATTTAGAGCAGAGATAATTTCTCCTTTTAAGCTTATCTAATTTAAATTAAAAGAAAAGGGAATAATTTTAGTTTATAAAAATTTCTTTAACAATAAAAAAATTTTATTAAGAGATTTATTATTTTTTTTGGTTGTGTTATAATAAAAAATATTGTTAAAACGAGACAATGTCTTAATATATAAGACAGTTATTTTAAATGAGTACCAGGGAATGAGTAAAAAACGTTCAGAATATTACTTAAAATCTTTAAATAAAGCCATGCAAATCTTAAATGCTCTGGCTCAGGAAAACGTTGAATTAGGGGTTACCGAACTAAGTAAAAAAGTTGGCTGGCATAAAAGTACCGTTCATCGTATTTTAGTAACCTTGGAAGATGAAAGATTGGTAGCGCAAGATAAGGTTACTCAGAAATATCGGTTGGGGATAAAACTTTTTGAATTAGGCAGTCTGGTTCAAGAACAGGTAGAAATAAGAAAACTTGCCCTCCCTGCAATGAAAAGACTTGCTCAGGAGACAGAAGAAAGCATCGATCTAAATATTATCTCATCTGGTAAAAGAGTAAGTATAGAAAAGATTGAAAGCACTCATGATATTCGGCGAATTATTCAATTGGGGGAGAGATTACCTCTTTATTGTGGCGGTTCGGGTAAAGCATTATTAGCATTTTTACCTGAGGAAGAAATTGATAAAATTCTTCAACAAGAAAGACTTATCCCTTTTACTTCGCATACTATTACTGATCCTTTTAAATTAAAGGAGCATTTAAAAGAGATAAAAAAATTAGGTTATGCCACGAGTTTTGAAGAAAGAATACCTGGTTCAGCATCTGTAGCAGCACCAATTTTTAATTTCAAAGGAAAAGTAGTGGCTTCTTTAAGCATCTCTGGGCCTATTAGTCGTTTTACTCATGAAAAACTTCCCAAGCTGATAGCTCTGGTAAAAGATACTACTCGAGATATTTCTTTTTCTCTGGGTGGTCAGGAAAATTTATCAGGTTAAATTTTTTTAAAGGAATAGAAAGGAACAAAAATGAATCAAAAAGAGGAAAAAGGCAAGGGCTTGACCGAGCTCTCTATATCTAAGCTTTCTCAAGAAGATATATTTTTAATCGATCAAATGGATAAACCCTTTTTAATTGTTTATCTATTTATTTTCATTATAGGAATTATTCTTACCATTCTGGGCATATAAGAGAGGAGAATTGAGAAGATGGAGATAACTCCGCAATTAATTATCCTGGTAGTCTACTTTGTTTTAATTATTTTTTTGGGTATTTTAGCTATGAAGAAAGTAAAAGGTTCTGAAGATTTACTCGTTGCGGGTAGAAGTTTAGGATTAATGTATGTCTCCGTTTCTATTGCCGCTGAATATATGGGTGGATTAGGAACTATTGGTACAGCAGAGGTAGCTTTTAATCAAGGGATGGGAGTTATTTGGTATCATATTGCTTCTGCTTGTGGGTTAATGCTTTTTGGATTTGCGTTTGCCCATTATTATCGAAAATATAATGTGATTACTGTTCCGGAATATTTATATTACCTTTATGATGTAAAAAGTTGGAAGGCTGCCTCAATTTTAAATGTGGTAGGTTATTGGTTTTTTACTATTATTCAAATGACTGCTCTGGGCTCCTTGATTGCCAGCGTTACCGGTTTTGATATAAAGTGGTGTGTTCTGATTAGTGGCTTGGCAATGACTATTTATTTATTAGCTGCCGGGATGTGGTCGGTGGCTTTTACCAGTGTAGCTTTTATGCTTACCATCGGTAGTGGTATTCCGTTAGCTTTTTGGTGGGTTATGAAACACGAGGTACCCTTACTTATTAACTCCGGAGGAGTAGGAGGGTTTGCTGGTTTAGCTAATGCGCTCAGTAGTATTGGATTAAATTCTGAACATCTGATGAGTCCCTTTAGTTTAGGTTTTATGGTAATTTTAGGATATTTTTTGGGAGGAGTGCTGGGTATACCTGCAGCCCAGGCTACGGTTAATTATTCTTTTGGAGCACGTAATTGGAAAGTTGCCAGGTTGGCTCCTGTTCTAGCTGCTATTTTAATTCTACCTTTAAGTATCTGGACTGGTTCAATGGGTTTATTTGCCCGAGCTGCGGGGCTTACTACTAATCCCAAGCTTGCTTTAGGAGTTACCCTGATGAATATAAATCCAATTATTGGAGGGATTGGAATAGCGGGAATATTTGCAGCCTTAATTTCGACAGTGGCTGGAATATTATTTGCCTGTGCTTCCATTATGGCCAAAGACATCTGGCAAAGATGGCTTCACCCTGATCAAGATGATAAATATTTGGCTCGCTGGACTAGATTATGGATTTTAATTATCGGGATTAGCTCTGCCTTTGGAGCAATGACTTTACCTAAGATTTTACAACAAGCTTATTTTGTATATTCTATAAGAAGTGCTTTAATGATCTGCGTAGCTTTTGGCCTCTGGTGGAAAGCGGCTCACCCCAGAGCAGCCTTCTGGAGTATGATTATAGCTTTAATAGGTGGTACTATGTATCAGTTTAATCTTCCGATTAATTTTCAAGCATTTTTTCACTTACATATTGCGGTTTGGTGTGGATTATTGAGTTTTATCTCCTTTATAATTATTAGTCTATTTTCTAAGTGGACTGCTCAAACTGCGAGTGAGTTACCGCCTATGATTTTAAAGAAATAAGGAGGAAAATGGTGATGTATACTTTTCTTTTTCCATCATTTCTTAAATTAGATTTAATAGTATGGGGGGTTTTAATAATTATATTTATCCTTTTTACTAATTATATTCATAAATTACCTGCTAATGCTATAGATGATTGTCAGGCTAAGGCCATAGAAAATAAAAAGAGATTAGGAATTAAAATCTATAAAATATAAAATAGGAAAGAAAAAATTAAAAAATATAATAGAAGTTTTTTTAAGTTGTAAAGATATACGGATCAAATTAAAATATTTAGCTAAGGATAGAAAAGGAAAATATTCAAATGGAGAAGAATATATCAATCATTTTTACGGTAAATCCAGGAGCTACTTCTACTAAATGTGCTTTATATGAGGTTGTCAAGGAAAATTTGAAAGAATTAAGTTCAGATACTATTGATCACCCCAGTGAAATTCTTTCAAAGTTTAAAAATATATCTGCTCAGTTAGATTATCGAGAGGAATTGGTTCGTAATTTTATTAAAACCTATCTTCCTATAAAAGGAAAAATAGTAGCTTGTGCTGGTAGAGGTGGGATGCTTACTCCTGTTCCTAGTGGAGTAATTAAAATAAATGAAGAATTACTTGATTTTTCTTTAAATAGGCCAGTTTATCAACATGCTTCTAATTTAGGTGCTCCCTTGGCTTATCGGGTAGCTCAAACTTATAAGGTTGAAGCTTTTATAGTTGATCCAGTTAGCGTGGATGAACTTTCTCCACTGGCCAGAATTTCGGGAAGTCCAGATTTTGAGAGGTTTAGCTTTGTTCATGCCCTAAATATTCGAGTCACTGTTCGTAAATTGAGCGAAAGATTAAATAAAAACTTTGAAGAAATTAAATGTGTAGTCGCACATCTGGGAGCAGGTTTTTCTATTGCTGCTTTTGCAAATGGGAAAATAGTGGATAATGATAATCGTATGGAATCTGCCCCTTTTACTCCGGAGAGGGCTGGAGGAATTCCACCTATCCCTCTAGTGGAAGCATGTTTTTCTGGTAAATATTCCAAAGAAGAGATATTGAGAAAATTATATGGTGAAGGAGGAATATATGCCTATTTAAAGACTAAGGATATGAAAGAAGTAGAAAGGCGGGTAAGAGAGGGAGAAGAATATGCTTCCTTAATTTATGAGGCTATGATTTATCAGATTTGTAAGGAGATTGGAGCCATGGCTTCAGTAATGGATTTTAATTTAGACGGAATTATTCTTACCGGAGGTTTAGCTAAAGGTCAGCTATTAGTAGAAAAGATTACCAGAAAAGTTCAAAAGATAGGGAAAATATACCTTTATCCAGGCAGCAATGAGAATGAAGCTCTAGCGCTGGGAGTTTTACGTGTACTTTTAGGCAGGGAGAAATTTATGGAGTGGCCAATTAAAATGCATAATCATAATATAAAAAAGGGGTGAAAAGAAAAAATTGATTAGAAGTTTTAAAGAATTGAAAGAATTAGTAATCAGTTTAACTCCTTTAAAAATAGCAGTAGCTGCTGCCGAAGATGAAAAAGTAATTGAAGGGATTAAGTTAGCTCGGGAGTTAGGAATAGTAAAAGACCCAATTTTAACCGGAGATAGAAATAGAATAACTGAGATAATTAGATTATTGGGTGAAAATATTACTCATTATGATATTCGAGAAGCTAGAGATGAAGCAGAAGCTGCTAGAATTGCGGTTAAAGCGATAAGAGATACAGAGGCACAGATTTTAGTTAAAGGAAGATTAGAAACGGTATACTATTTAAAAGCAATTCTAGACAAAGAGCAGGGGATAAAGGACTCTGAAGTTCTTTCTAATCTTACTATGTTTGAGATGGATAGTTACCATAAATTTATTGCAGTTACTGATAATGCTATTATTCCTGTCCCTACTTTGGAAGAAAAAAAGGCTATCATCGAAAATACCAAACCTCTCTGGAATGCTATCGGCATTGAAAAACCAAAAGTTGCAGTATTAACTGCTATTGAATTGGTTAATCCGAAGCTATCTGCTACGGTTGATGCAGCCTGTTTATCTAAAATGGCAGAAAGAGGACAGATAGAAGGATTTGTAATAGATGGTCCACTATCTTATGATACTGCAATAAATTTAATCTGTGCCCAGGATAAAGGTTTGTATAGCTCTGGAGTGGCAGGAGACCCTGATCTGTTACTTCTACCTAATTTAGAAGCAGCAAATATTTTAGGTAAGAGTTATAAATTTCATGGAAAAGCTAAATCAGGAGGATTAGTACTAGGCGCAAAAGTCCCAGTGGTTTTAAATTCACGTTCTGATTCATCAGAAAGAAGATTGAATTCTATGTTAATGGCGCGAGCAATTGCTGAAAAGTTGGCATTTGGTTGCCATAAAAGTTAAAATGTATCTAAAAGGAATATAAAATGAAAACACCCAAAGTCTTAATAGATTATAAATTATGTAAGAGATGTGGTATATGTAGCCATTTTTGTCCTAAACAGGTTTTTGTATGTGATGAATTGAATGGTGCTCAGGTAGATAAAGAAGAAGATTGTATAGCTTGTGAAAAATGTGTAATTATGTGCCCGGAAATGGCTATAGAAATAATTACTCAAAAGGAGGAGTAGGATAGTGCCTGAGGCCAGGTTAGGAAAAAGATTATTTTTGCAGGGAAATATCGCAGTAGGAGAAGGAGCGATTGCGGCTGGAGCCAGGTTTTTTGCTGGTTATCCGATTACTCCTTCTTCTGAAATTGCGCATCATGCGGCCTATTGTCTACCTAAAGTAGGTGGTATCTATATTCAGATGGAGGATGAGATTGGAAGTATTAGTGCAATAATTGGAGCAAGTATGGCGGGAGCAAAGGTATATACTGCTACCAGTGGTCCCGGGATTTCCTTAATGAATGAAAATATTGGATTAGCCTGTATGGTTGAAGCTCCTTGTGTTTTGATTAATGTACAGAGAGCAGGTCCAAGTACTGGATTGGCTACTAAACCCGCGCAAGGAGATTTTTTTCAGATACGCTGGGGAACTCATGGCGATCATTCTATTATTGCATTATCTCCAGCTACAGTTCAAGAATGTTTCGATCTTACGATTAAGGCTTTTAACTTTGCGGAGCGATTTAGAACACCAGTTTTTGTCCTAATGGACGAGATAATAGGAAAAATGCACGAAACCATTGTTGTTCCTAATCCTCAGGATATCGAAATTGAGAATCGTAAGCTGGCTACCTGCTTACCGGAAGAATTTAAGCCTTATGCTTATAATGAAGACTTGGTACCTCTTTTTGCGCCCTTTGGGGATATTCGCATTAATAAAGCTAATGGCTCAGGTCATGGCCAGGATGGTTTTCCTGATAATAATCCTGATAATTATGATCGATTGGTAAGGCGTTTAAATGACAAGATTGAAAAAAATAAAAAAAGGATTTGTTTATATAAAACCTTTAATTGTCAGGATGATACAGAAATTTTAATTATTGCCTATGGTTGTAGCGTCCGTCCTGCTTTAGCGGTAATTGAACAAGCAGCCAGGTACGGATTAAAAATAGGTTTGTTACAGTTACAGACTCTATGGCCTTTTCCTGATGAGATTATTCTGAAATATAGTAGAAAGGTGAAAAAAATTATTGTACCTGAATTAAGTTTGGGACAATTAAGATTAGAAATTACTCGTTATATTAAAGATATCCCTATAAAAGGGGTAAATAAAGTTGGAGGAATGAGCATTACTCCAGAAGATATTATTAAAGTAATAAAAGCAGGAAATGAAGAATGAAATACACTGGTAAAAAATTTATTAAAAAAGATTCTTTGCCCTTTTTCTGGTGTGCTGGCTGTGGCAATGGAATTATACTAGCCTGTCTAGTCAGAGCAATGGAAGAGAATAATTTTACTCAAGAAAATACAGTTATAGTTACTGGTATTGGTTGCTGGGGTAAGGCGGATGATTATTTGAATACTCATACCTTTCATGGAACCCATGGCAGGGCATTAGCTATTGCTACTGGAATAAAACTGGCTAAACCCTCTTTGGAGGTAATTGTCCTGGTGGGGGATGGTGATGGTGCAACTATTGGAGGAAACCACCTTATTCATGCTGCTCGAAGAAATATGGATATTACTGTAATTATGTCTAATAATTTAAATTATGGAATGACAGGTGGTCAATATTCTGGAACTACACCCTATGGATCGATCACTTCTACCTCTCGTTATGGTCATGGAGAAGACGAATTTAATATTTCAGAATTAGTCAAGGCTGCTGGGGCAGCATATGTAGCTAAAGAAACTATTGCCAATCCTTTACGGCTACAGAAATTTATTTCCAGGGCTTTAAAAAAGGAAAATGGGTTTCGTTTTGTGGAAGCTATGAGCATCTGTCCTACTCACTATGGTAAAGAGAATCGATTGGGCAAAGCAGCGGAAATGATTGAAGGGTTAAAGAAAAATAGTCTAAAAATAGATTTAATCAAAGATAGAAGAATAGATGAATTAACTGCTAAAATAATTGTGGGGGAATATATCGATAGAGAAGTAGATGGATATATAAAACGTTATAGAGAGATTCAGAAGAAAGCCCAAAATAAAAAATAATTTTTAAGGAAAAGATTATGATGAAAAATACTTATGAAGTAATAATTAGTGGCATAGGTGGTCAGGGCACGGTAGTTAGTGGAGCGATTTTAGGTGAAGCAGCTAGTTCTTATGATAACAAATTTGCGGTAATGACTTGCACTTATGGTACGGAAGCAAGAGGCACCTTTGCTAAGTCTGATATTTTAATTAGCGATAATTTTATTCCCTATTATGAGGCTTTAAATCCAGATATTATATTAGTTTTATCTGATAAAGCTTACCCCTATATTAAAAATAGAATAGATAAAGAAACTATAGTAGTAATTAACTCCAATGAAGTAAAGAATTATGAA
This sequence comes from Candidatus Atribacteria bacterium UBA6251, assembly GCA_002441285.1. Classification (GTDB taxonomy): domain Bacteria; phylum Atribacterota; class Phoenicimicrobiia; order Phoenicimicrobiales; family Phoenicimicrobiaceae; genus UBA6251. The sequence continues at coordinate 51,245 of DJVR01000028.1, forward strand.
AAAATTTTGGGAAAAGTTTATGCTTTACCACTTTCTGAAATGGCGGTTAAAGTAGGATCTCTCCAGGCATTAAATATGATTGCCCTGGGATTTATGGTAGGATTAACTCAGATGATCAGTCGAGAAGCATTAATAAAAACAGTAGAAAATAAATATAAAAATAAAAGAGATTATCTAATTAATATTAAGGCCATAGAAGAAGGATGGAAGATGATTTAGAGAAAATATCTAAGAATTTAATAAAGTTAAGGAGATGAAACAGGTAAAAATGAAAGCAATTGTGTTAGGATGTGGTTTAGTTGGAAGGTTGATAGCTCGAGATTTATCTCAAGATAAAGAATTTGAAGTAACAGTAGCTGATATCCAGGAAAACAGATTAAAGCAAATACAAAAGGAATTAAATTTAAAAGTTGTAAAAGTAGATTTTTCCATTCCTAGTGATATCCAGAAAATAGTAGCCGATCAAGATATAGTAATTGGTGCAGTGCCGGGCTTTCTGGGTTTTAAAGTTTTAAACGCAGTGGTTAAAGCAGGGAAAAATATGGTTGATATTTCCTTTATGGCTGAAGATGCGCTGCAGCTTGATTCTTTAGCTAAAGAAAAAGGAGTAACTGCGGTAGTAGATATGGGAGTAGCCCCAGGAATGAGTCATATGATAACAGGATATGTAGATAGTTTATTAGAAGAAACTGAAAGCGCTACCATTCTGGTAGGGGGACTTCCAGTTACCCGAGAATGGCCTTATGAATATAAAATATCCTGGTCTCCAATAGACGTGCTAGAAGAGTATATACGGCCTGCCAGGGTGGTGGAAAGTGGAAAAATAATAGAAAAACCGGCACTTTCTGATCTTGAACTGGTTAATCTTCCTCCCATTGGAACTTTAGAAGCTTTTAATACTGATGGCCTTCGCAGCCTACTTCATACCTTAAAGATTCCTACCTTGACAGAAAAGACTTTGCGCTATCCAGGATATGCAGAGAAAATGAAAATGCTAAGAGAGACGGGATTTTTTAATCAAGAACCAGTAGAAATTGGAAAAGTAAAGATTAGACCTATTGAATTTACTTCAAAATTGCTTTTTTCGCAATGGGAATTAAAAGAAGGCGAAGAAGAGTTTACGATAATGAGAATAATAGTACAAGGAAAAAAGAGGGAGAAGAGGTTTATTTACACTTATGATTTGTTAAATTATTACGATAAGAAAGAAAAAACCACCTCTATGTCTCGCACTACTGGCTTTCCTTGTGCAATTATGGCTCGTCTGGTAGTTCGGGGAGAATATTCAGTTAAAGGTATTTGCCCACCTGAAATTATTGGTAAAAATCACCAGATATTTTTTAAAGTATTAAAAGAGTTAGAAAAGAGAAATGTTATTTTTAAAGAAAAAATAGTGGAAATATGATCAAAAATAAGTAGAAAGTTTAGAAACGAAATTTTTAATTAGAAAGGAGGATTAGATTAAAAATTTAATCTACTCATTTATTTGGCAGGTTGAGATTACTTGTATTTAAAATAAATACAAGGTAGAGGTGCGGATATTAATGAGTAAAGGCAAAATAAAATAATTAGCCTTGAAAGGTATATCCGCCGAAGCAAGAAAGATTATAAAATCTTCTTGCTGGGCTTATAGTGAATAACTATAAGACTGTCATCAAATCTTTCCCCTGATTTAGATGGAGCGCTACCTATTTGTCTGGTAGAGGTCTTTATTTAATAATGGGGAAGGGAAGCTTATATTTAAGCAATCAATGAAGACTCTATCATTGATTGCTTTTTTTATTTATTAGATTCTTTATTCTTAAATATCTTTTTAAAATAATTAACTAATTAACCGACTAACTAAATAACTTAAAAGGAGGAAAATATATGAAGGTATTAATTTTTGGTGGTTCTGGTAAGATGGGTTCTGCAGTTGCCTGGGATTTAGTCAAAAATGATAAGATTGGAGAAGTAGGGATTATTGGGATTGCCGGAAGAAAAGAAGATAGTTTAGAAAAGGTAAAAAAGTGGATAGGTAGTGAAAAGTTGGTACTACATAATATCGATGTGAACAATCGGAAAGAAACAATGAATTTAATGGAAAGGTATGATGTAGGAGCAATTGCTTTACCCGATAGAAGAAGTAGTTATAAAGTAGTAGAAATGGCTATTGAAGTGGGTTTGAATATTGTGGATATTTTGGAAGAGTATCATAGAAGACCAGATAAATATGAGGTAGAGGGGTTAGAAATACCCTCAGGGATGAGCTTAAGAGAATATGGGGAACTACTTCATCATAAGGCGGTAGAAAAAGGAGTGACTTTTGTCGATGGAGCAGGTTTTGCTCCAGGATTAACTAATATTACTCTAGGCGAAGGTATTAGAAAATTGGATCAGGCTGATTCTGCTATTGCTAGATGCGGTGGGATTCCGGCAAAAGAGTTTGCTGAACATCATCCTCTAAAATATGTGATAACCTGGGCTTTTGAACATGTATTACGAGAATATATGATTAAAGTAGAAGTGATAAAAGATGGTAAAATTATGGAAATAGATGCGATGAGTGATTTTGAAGAGTTTAGATTTAAGCAACTAGGGAAAGACGAAAAACTGAGCTGCGCAGTTACTCCAGGGATGCCCAGTTTTGTACATACCAGACCATTTCTGAAAGAATTTGCTGAAAAAACCATTCGCTGGCCTGGTCATTGGGAAGGGGCTAAAGTATTGAAAGAATGTGGAATGTTGGATTCTAGCCCTGTGGAATTTAAGGATACCAAAATTCCACCTCGAGAATTTTTATCTTTCGTAATGTTACCTAAGCTTAAACCCCTGCCAGGTGAATATGATATTTGTGTGATGTGGAATACAGTAAAAGGGGAAAAAGACGGAAAAAAAATCAGGATTGATTATTATATGTGGGAAGAAGCAGACCTTGAACACGGTATTTCTGCTATGGCTAGAGTAACTTCTTTCCCAGAAGCAATTACTGCTATAATGATAGGTAAAGGAGAAATTACCGAAAAAGGGGTGATAGCACCTGAAGATGCTATTAAAGGAAGGATATACCAGAATTTTATTGAAGAATTAAAGAAGAGGAGAATAAATATCCTGGAAATTTCTAAAATAGAATCTGATGAATAATAATTATTATTAAATAGAATAAAAATTCGAGGAGGGAAAACAAATGAGTAAATCTATCCTTATTAAAACTGATTTGCCTGGACCAAAATCTAAAGAGATTCAACAAAAAAGGGGGGAATATATTGCCAGACCTATGGGGAGTTCTTTATCACCGTGTTATATTGCTTCTGGGGAAGGTGCTTTAGTAAATGATGTTGATGGTAACCGTTTTATTGATCTTACTGGTGGTTGGGGGTGTTTGGTGGTAGGGCATTCCCATCCGAGAGTAGTTAAGGCGATTCAGAGGCAAGTAGAGGATTATTTACATACTGATTTTACCGCTGTACCTTATCAACCCTTGATTGATTTAGCAGAAAAATTAGTAGAATTAGCACCAGGTAAAGAGCCTAAAACAGCGGCATTTTTTAATTCTGGAGCAGAAGCAGTGGAAAATGCAGTCAAGATTGCGCGTGCTTATACCAAGAGACCCGCTATTGTAGTTTTTGAAAATGCTTTTCATGGTAGAACATTGTTGGCTATGACTATGACCCATAAAGCTATGCCTTATAAATATCACTTTGGACCCTTTGCACCTGAAATTTATCGTCTACCTTTTCCCACTCCTTCCCATCCCTTAGAATATACAATTTGGGAGAAAAAACTTCTTCAAATAGTAATTCCTGAATCCGTAGCTGCGATAGTGATTGAACCTATTCAGGGGGAAGGAGGTTTTAATGTCCCTCAGGAAGGATTTTTGAAATTTTTAAGAGAATTAACTAAAAAATATGGGATTTTAATGGTTCTTGATGAAGTACAAAGTGGAGTAGGAAGAACTGGAAAGTTTTATGCTATTGAAAATTGGAATGTGGAACCGGATATTATCTGTTTAGGAAAATCTTTAGCTTCTGGATTACCTCTTTCAGCGGTAATAGCTAAAAAAATTATTACCGATAGTCTACCAGAGGGGTGTATTGGAGGGACTTATGTAGGAAATCCAGTAGCCTGTCGGGTAGCTCTGGAAGTTCTGGCTATAATTCGAGAAGAAAATCTTCTGGAAAGAGCTATTCATATAGGAGAAATATTGAAAGAAAGATTTTTGCAAATGAAAGATAAATATTCTATAGTAGGAGATGTACGGGGCATAGGGGCTATGATGGCAATAGAATTAGTAAAGGATAGAAAGACTAAAGAACCAGCTACGGAAGAAACAGCAAGAATAATCCAGGAATGTGTTCAGCAGGGAGTATTTATTCCCAGTGCTGGTTTAAATAAGAATGTTTTAAGAATATTAGTTTCTCTATCCATTACCGATGAACAACTAAATGAAGCACTGGATGTATTGGAAGGAGCAATGAGTAGAATTTAAAAAATAAAAAAATAACAAAAAAAGAGGAATATTGAAATTTTTATCGAAAATAAATTAAAATAAAGAGGGGATGTATTTATGATATCTAAGAGAAAAATTATTATTATGGGGGCAGCAGGTAGAGATTTTCATAATTTTAACGTCTATTTTAAAAATAATGAAAATTATGAAGTGATTGCTTTTACCGCTACACAAATTCCAGATATTGCAGGTAGAGAATATCCGGCTGAACTTTCTGGTCCTTTGTATCCAAAAGGTATTCCTATATATCCAGAAGAAGACTTACCTGCTTTAATTAAAAAGTATAAAATTGATCAGGTAATTTTAGCTTATAGTGACATTTCATATCAATATGTAATGAACAGAGCTTCTCTGGTATTAGCCAATGGTGCAGATTTTAGACTAATGGGACCGAAAAATATTATGCTGAAATCAAAACTACCAGTAGTATCGGTATGCGCGGTAAGGACAGGTTGTGGCAAAAGCCAAACTACTCGCAAAGTAACTGATATTTTAAAAAAGAAAGGTTATAAAATTGCAGTAATCAGGCATCCTATGCCTTATGGTGATCTTAAAGAGCAGATCTGGCAAAGATACGAAGATTATTCCGATTTAGATCGTTATAAATGTACTATTGAAGAAAGAGAAGAATATGAGCCACATTTAGATAGAGGGAATATTTTGTATGCCGGTGTGGATTACCAAGAAATATTAACCAGAGCAGAAAAGGATGTAGATGTAATTGTTTGGGATGGGGGCAATAATGATCTTCCCTTTTATCAGCCAGATTTACATATTGTAGTTACTGATCCTCATCGTGCTGGGCATGAAACAAGTTATTATCCAGGTGAAGCAAATCTTCGAATGGCGGATGTAGTAGTAATTAATAAGATAGATACTGCCGTACCAGAGAAAATAAATTTTTTACGGGAAAACATTTATAAGCTTGCCCCCCAAGCTATTTTGGTTGAAGCTGCTTCTCCTATTATAGTTGAGGGATATGAGCTGATTAGAGGTAAGAGAGTGCTAGTAGTTGAGGATGGGCCAACCTTAACTCACGGAGAGATGAAGTATGGGGCAGGAATTATTGCTGCCCAAAAATTTGGAGCCAAAGAAATAGTAGACCCTAGACCTTATGCTGTCGGTAGCATCAGAGAAACTTATCAAAAATATCCAGCAATAGGTACTCTATTGCCAGCTATGGGGTATGGTAAAAAGCAGATTAAAGAGTTAGAAGTAACCATAAACTCAACTGACTGTGATTTGGTAATTGTAGGTACTCCTATAGATTTAGGAAGGATAATTCAAATAAATAAAAAACTAATAAGAGTAAAATACGAATTGCAAGAAATTGGAAAGCCTGATCTGGAGGAGGCTATCAGCACCAAGATTGAAGATAGGAGGTGAGGATTAAAGTTAAAAAACTGAATATTTTTATTATATCGGGTTTTATAAGAAGCTGATATAATATTCGAGGTTAATGGTAGAATTTTAAAAACTACCTATATAAGGGGGAAAATTTTTTATACTAAGAAGTAAAATCACAGTATTTGTACTCAAAATAAAGAAAGGAGAGATATTTTAAAAAATGTCTTATTATCATCCACATATTAAGAAAATTTTACTCTTTTTGTTTATAGCCATAGTCTTGGTAACTTTTTTTGGGAGTATTTGGGCTCAAGAAGAAGAGCCTAATGTGAATTATGGTTTTTTATCTCTTTTGCCTCCTTTGGTAGCCATTGTATTGTGTTTTATAACTAAGCAGGTACTAGCTTCTCTTTTTATTGGTATCTGGGTGGGAGCTACTATTTTATCAGGATGGAATCCTTTGGCTGGTGTCACTACGACGGTAGGTTATATAGTTGATAATGCAGCAGATAGTTGGAATGCTACTATTTTATTATTCGATTTTGTAGTAGGAGGACTTATTGGTTTAATCTACCTTTCGGGAGGAGCTTATGCTTTTGTAAAAAGTATTACCGATAGAGTAAAGAACGCAAGAGGTGGACAGTTTACAGCTTGGCTTTTTGGTTTAATTATATTCTTTGATGATTATGCCAATACTGCGGTAGTAGGTAATGCTTTTAGACCGGTAACTGATAAGTTGGGCATTTCTCGTGAAAAGTTTTCCTATATTGTCGATTCTACCGCCGCTCCAGTTGCTTCTTTAGCTCTTATTTCTACCTGGATTGGTTATGAAGTAGGGCTTATTGGTGATGCTATCGAAGGTTCTTCAGTAACCCTTACTCCTTACACTATCTTCTTGCAATCTATCCCATACCGTTTCTATAGTATTTTTGCCATCATATTAGTCTTATTTATTGCCTTATCACAGAGGGATTATGGTCCAATGTTAAAAGCAGAGTATAGAACCAGAACTACAGGGAAGGTCTTTGCTGATGGGGCAACCCCACTCTCTGGAGGTAGCCAATTAAAGGTTTTAGAAGGTGCTCCTCAAAAAACTATAAATATGGTAGTTCCTATTATAGCTTTGGTAGTAATAAGTATATTTGGAATGTGGTGGACGGGAGGTGGAACCTCTACTGGGTCCTTTACTGAGGCTATTTCCAATGCTGATGCTATGACTGCCCTTCTATGGGGAGCAATATTTGCAGTAATTATTGCTGTAATAATGTATAAAACACAGGGGATCGCCACTCTGGCAGATATGATGGATGCCTTTATAGATGGTGCTAAGATGATGGTATTGGCCAATTTAATCTTACTTTCTGCCTGGTCTATTGGTAGTGTTTGTGATGAGATTGGAACTGCTCCTTACGTAGTAAATGCAGCAAAAGGAATTATTTCTCCAGTTTTACTACCTATGGTTCTATTTTTAGTCTGTAATATAATTTCATTTTCTACTGGTACTTCTTGGGGTACTATGGCTATAGCTATGCCTATTGCTGTTCCATTAGCGCTCGCTCTGGGTGTTCCTTTACCTTTAGGGGTATCTGCAGTATTAACAGGTTCAGTAATGGGTGATCATTGTTCACCTCTTTCAGACACTACTATTATGTCTTCAATGTTTTCCGGTTCAGATCATATGGATCATGTGAAAACCCAGATTCCTTATTCTTTAACTGCAGATGGAGTGGCTATATTAGCCTACATTCTAACCGGAAGTGGAATGTCAGTTGCCTTAATATTACCTTTGGGAATAATTTTGGTTGGAATTTTACTCTATCTATTTTCCAGTATCTCTGCCAAGTCAGCCGGTATTTCATTCCCCTTACCCGAACTTAAGGCAAAAGAAACAAAATAAATAAAAAATTATTTTATTGATCTGGGAAAAATGAAGTCATCTTATCTGGAAAATAAAAAGATAGGATGGCTTCATTAAGTTTAATAAAATTATGATTTAAAACTTATTCTCAGATATTTTCTTATAGTGTAATGGAAAGGTAATAAAAAGGAGGAAATTTTTTATGACTCAAATCAAACAAGAAGAGAACAATATATTAACAACTTTTAATTTTGAACCAGGTAAGGTGGACAAGGGATATACTGATAGACGTTTATATATTAATCTTTCTAAGAATAAGATTGAGGAAAGAAGCATCGAAACTAGAATAAAGGAGACTTTTACTGGTGGTAGGGGTTACGGAATATGGTATTTATGGCAGGCTATTACACCTAAGACCAAATGGAATGACCCAGAGAATGAAATAATTTTTTGTACCGGACCCATCTGTGGAGTTACTCAGTACTCTGGAACCGGGAAAACCCATGTAGTATCTCTATCTCCAGAAACTGGAACAGTTAATGATAATAATGTAGGCGGTTATTTTGCCCCTTTCTTAAAATTTTCTGGTTGGGATTTATTGGAAATTCAGGGCAAAGCAAAAAAAGATGTGATTATTTTCATTGATGGAAATAAAGGAAAAGTTTATATAGAAGAGGTAGAAGGATTAGATTCTAATACCTATTTTCTAACGGAAAAATTAACTGCAAGATTTGCTGATGATGAGAAAGATAAACGGAATATAAGTGTGGTTAGTTCAGGAATAGGAGCTGAAAATACCCATTTAGGAATTTTAAATATTAGTTGGTATGATAGTCGAAGAAAACATGTCCGCATCAAGCAGGCTGGTCGAGGTGGTACCGGAACAGTATTTAGAGACAAAAAGATATTGGCTATAGTAATCAAATATTCCAGGGTTACTGCAAATTCTAATAAAGTGGCTAACCCTGATTTAATTGCCCAAGCAGGGAAAAGAATAACCAAAGAAATCTTAGAATTGGATCACCTCCAAAACGGAATGCGTGAAACCGGAACCGTGAATCTGATAGATCATATGCAGAAATTTAATTGTTTACCAGTACACAATTTTAAGTTTGGTTCACATCCTGAAGCGGACAAAATTGCTAATAAAGTATGGCATCAGCGTATGACTCAGAATCAGGCGGGTGATTCTTGTTGGATAGGTTGTAATTTACGTTGTTCACATGGGGTAGATAATTTTGAATTAACTACTGGCCCCCTGAAAGGCAAAAAGGTTTTAGTAGATGGACCAGAATATGAAACTACTGCTGGATTTGGTGGTAATTGTGGATGCTTTAATTCAGATTTTGTATTAGAAGCGAATTTTTACTGTGATCACTATGGTTTGGATACTATTGGAGTGAGTACTACTATAGCATTTCTAATGGAATGCTATGAAAATAATATCATCGATAAAAACATAACCCAAGGGTTAGAACTTAATTTTGGAAATACGGCAGCGGCTTTAGAATTGATTCATCAGATGGCAGAAGGAAAAGGCTTTGGCAAAATTGCTGGTTTAGGGATTAGAAAGATTAAAAAAATTCTGGTGGAAAAGCATGAAGCAGATGAAAAATTCCTACAAGATATCGGGATGGAATGTAAGGGAATGGAGTTTTCCGAATATGTTACCAAAGAATCTTTAGCTCAACAAGGAGGATATGGTATAGCTAACAAAGGGCCTCAACACGATGAATCCTGGTTAATTTTTATGGACCAGGTAAATAATCAAATTCCTACTTTCGAGGACAAAGCCGAAGCTCTTCATTATTTTCCATTATTTCGAACCTGGTTTTCTATTGTAGGTTTATGTAAATTACCCTGGAACGATATTGAACCCAGTGACAATAAGAAAAAATACCATGGTATTGAAGCAGCAAAAGTTCCGGAACATGTAGAGAACTATTGTTGGATTTTTGAAGGGGTAACCGGCAAAAAAATTACTCCTGAAGAGTTAATTTTACAATCAGAGAGAGTACATAACTTGCAGAGAATATTCAATTTAAGAATGGGCTTTGGTACTAGAGAATATGATCAGATTCCCTATCGGGCAATGGGGCCTGTTACCATAGAAGAATACGAATCACGCAAAGATTTTTATGATCAACAACTAAAAGAAATAATGAAATTAGATGTTGAAAATAAAACTACTGAAGAAAAGATGAAAATTCTTAGAGTTTATCGAGAAGAACAGTATCAGAAACTTTGTGATGCTGTTTATAAACGGAGAGGATGGAGTAATAAAGGTGTTCCCACTCTAGAGACTATAAAGAAATTAAGGATAGATTTTCCAGAAATTCTAGAAGTAGTTACCCAAATTGATCCTGAGTAGGTCAGGAGAAATACTGGTTTTGTAATAGAAACCGGTGGAATAATGAAAAAATAGTTTAAAAGAAAATTGGTAAAGATCAGCGTCAAATAATAATTGGTTCTGATCTTTACTTTTTTGCTTTAATATTAGATTATTTATGATTTCATAAAATGAATTTTTTTGTTACCTCATTTTTTTATTAGTGGTTTTGTTTCAGGAAATTATTAAGATAATTAATTTTTTCAATAAAAAGTATTTTATAATTTTTTAACTTATTGAAAAACAAAACTACAAACCACATACCGGAGAGCAATCAAAAATATAAAGGTTTTTGTATTAATTCTTTAGATGTTTATACCTTGCATTTTTTTAACAGATATGATATTATTAAAATGTTAGGAATACCTAATAAAGATAGGAATATGAAAATATTTTCTAATTTCTGTGTTCAATATTACTTAAGGGAGGATTTTGATGGTAACACGAAATGTAGAAGACTATCTAGAAGCTATATGGGATTTACAGGATAAAAAAGGTTATATTAGGGCAAAAGATATCGCTCAAAAATTAAAGGTAAGCAGACCCAGTGTATCAGAGATGGTCAGAAAATTATCCGAAGATAAATTTATACAATATGAAAGATATGGCGGAATAATTATTACTCCTAAGGGAAAGAGATTAGCCCAGGAGATTAAAAAACGTCATAATTTATTGGTAAACTTTTTAAGGATTATAGGAGTAGACGAGGATAATGCCCAGAAAGATGCTTGTAAATTAGAGCATGACATATCTCCTGAAACTATGGATTGCTTAATTAAGTTTGTAGAATATGTTAACTTATTGCCGACTAAAAAGAAGAAAGGATAAGATTCTATGTTTTCTATTTCGCTTGACTCCGTAAAAGAAGGTAAAGTGGTAAAAGTTTTAGATATTTATGGAGGATGGGGGATAAGACAACGCTTAAGTTGTTTAGGTATTCACCCAGGAGATTTAATTACGGTCAAAAAGAGCGGGATTATACACGGACCTATTTTAATAAGTATTCACGGGAATCATATTGCTTTAGGTAGAGGGATTGCCCGCAAAATATTGGTGGAGGAAGTAGAATGAAGATAGCTCTTATGGGACAACCTAATTGTGGGAAAAGTACAATTTTTAATCATGTAGCTGGTTATAAAGCTGTAACTTCTAATTTTCCTGGAAAGACAGTAAAATACACTCAAACCAAATTCAAACTTTTTGGTGAGACAGTAGAACTAATTGATTTGCCCGGGACTTATTCTTTAACTTCTTTTGATTTAGCTGAACTGGAAGCAAGAAATTATCTATTTAGAGAAAAGGTTGATATGGTAATAAATGTACTAGATGCCTCTTTGTTGGGTAGAAGTTTAGAACTTACTCTACAGCTTTTAGAATTAAAATTGCCCATGGTATTATGCCTGAATATGATTGACGAAGCTGAACGAAAAGGTATTCGAATTAATATTGAGAAACTATCCAGTATCTTGGGTATCCCTGTGGTAGCGGTAATCGCCCTAAAAGGGAAGGGGATAGAAAAGCTCTTTACCCAAGCTTATAATACTGCTAAAGATAAGCCTAGGGGCAAAACTCTAAGCTTTAGTAAAGATATTGAAGAAATTATTAGTCAATTATCAACCGAACTAAAGAATGAAAATGTTGAAATCTACCCTAAGCTTCCTATACGTTTTCTTGCCTTAAAATATTTGGAAGAAGACAAATTTTTTATAGAAGATCTAATCAAAAATTATCCAGATTTTTTAAAAAGGGTGAAATATTTTCAGAATGTAATTCAAGAAACACGTGGTAGACCTTCCGATGTGGTTATATCTTCTGAACGTCATTATTTATCTATGCATTTATATGAATCTGTAGTAGTAATTACCGATCCTCAAACCAGCCTGAGGGATAATCTGGATAATATTTTAATGCATCCTCTTTTTGGTTATATTTCTTTAGGTCTAATTTTCTATTTCTTTTTTAATTTAATTTTTGGGGTAGGAAAAGTAGTTGAAGAACCATTACTGGATTATTTTTATAGGTTAATCTCTTTAATAGAGAAGAGTATTAATCCAGATACTCTATTGTTTTCCATAATTAGTGGTATTATCCAGGGGTTAGCCGGAGGAGTAGCAATTGTTTTACCCTATCTATTCCCTTTTTTGTTTGGCCTCGCTATTTTAGAAGATTTAGGATACTTACCTCGTGTAGCCTTTCTTTTAGACGTTTTTTTACATAAGATTGGGTTACATGGTAAAGCAATTATCCCTTTTATATTAGGTTATGGTTGTACTGTGCCCGCTATCATGGCTACTCGAATTTTAGAATCAGAAAGAGATCGTTTTATTACCTCAGTACTAGCTACAATGATTCCTTGTGCTGCAAGAATGACAATAATTTTTGCCTTAGTAGCTTTTTATATTAGTCCCAAAGCTGCTCTGGCTATTTACATATTAAATTTAATCGTGATTATCATCTCTGGGAGGATATTATCTCGTATACTACCAGAGATAACACCTGGGATGATCCTGGAGATACCTGCTTATCATATTCCTTCTTTAAAAGTAGTTTTAGCTAAAACCTGGCTTAGGATGAAAGAGTTCATCTTTGTTGCCTGGCCTTTGCTTATTCTGGGGAGTTCTTTGTTAAGCTTATTAAATTACTATCAAATAGATGATCTTGTAAACTATATTTTTTCTCCTTTGACTAGGCTTTTAGGTCTACCTTTGGTAGTAGGAACCACTTTAATTTTTGGAGTATTACGTAAAGAACTATCTATGTTAATGTTATTTCAAGCCCTGGGGACCACTGAAGTTATTAAGGTAATGTCACCTACTCAAATTATGACTTTTACTATTTTTATTGTTTTTTATATACCTTGTGTAGCAACTATAGCTGTACTATGGCGAGAAATAGGTGGGAAGATGACTTTATTCGCCTTAGCCTTTACTTTTATCCTGGCTATTATGTTAGCTACTATTACACGATTTACATATTAGAAAAAGTATATATAATCGATGCCTAGTTACCTAATTAACCAGTTAATAGATTTCTCTATTCTATTATTTATTCCGTCACCAACTTTCGTGGATGTAAACTGCAATAGGAATCTATAAAATGCAATAGCAAGTTCTTATTTATCTGGGCGCGGCAATCTCCTCTAAAAATTATAATTGTAAACAAAAATAAATTTCCTTATCTTAACTAGCTGATTAATTTTTTTAAATAATAAGCAATGCAAAATTAAAAATATTTGACAAGAGGTTATTTTTGGGGTAATATAATAATGAGAATGATTATCAATAGTAAAGGATTATAATTATGCCAGGAAGATGGGGTAAGGGACCAGCCAGCTGGTGGCATGGTGAATTTAAAGGATGTGGTTACAGAATTACTATCCCCCGTCAGATTATTCTAAAAGTTTTAGAAGAATCTAGCGGGCACTTAAGTGCAGAAGATATATACTTAAAAGTATATAAAATATATCCAGCTATTGGGTTGGCTACCGTTTATCGAACTTTAGAGATATTAGTAAATATGGGATTGGTTTCTAAATTTGATTTCGGTGATGGTAGAGCAAGATATGAATTAATTCAAGACATAAAAGAACCAGTTCATCACCATCATTTGGTGTGTACAAATTGTGGTAGAATTATTGATTATACGGATTTTCTAGAAGAGGAAATAGAACTAATTAAAAAGATAGAAAAAAAACTTTCCGCAAAGTATAATTTTGAAATTAAAAATCATACTATTCAATTTAACGGATTGTGTGATAAATGTTCAAATAAATAAAAATATATCTATTTTTTTGAAAAAATATTTTGATAATGATTATTGTTATAGATAATAGATTTTAAAAAAATAAAGATTGAAAGGAGGCGAAAGATATGCCCAGAGGAGATGGAACTGGCCCCTGGGGATTAGGCCCTATGACTGGGAGAGCAGCTGGATATTGTGCTGGTTATCCTGTTCCTGGGTTTATGAACCCCTATATCGGTAGATTAGGGTTAGGATTTGGCTGGGGCAGAGGAAGGGGCAGAGGTTTTTGGCGAGCATTCTGGCCAGCATATCCTTACTCTATGATCCCTCCGCTACCATACGGAGGTGGATTTTACCAACCACCAGTTGAACCTAAGCAAGAGATAGGTATTCTAAATGAAGAGGCAAAAGCCTTAAAAGAACAACTGGAAGCAATTAATAAACGGATCTCTGAGTTAGAAGAAGCTGAAAAGAAATAGAATTTTCGAGGTAAATCTTGGTAGAAGGGCTTGCTTTCCCTTCTACCAAAAGTTTTTTATTCAATAAAGAAAAAAAATGAAACTACCAGTTTGTGAACATAAGGATAACAATTGTAATTACAAAGTTGAAAAAAGTAGGGAATATTGGATTATTCTTTAGAAATTTGTCCTCTATGCCCAGAAAAGGTAAGAAAGAATTACTTTTCGAAGTTGTTAAGGTAGAGTTATACTTTATCTAGGGGTAAATCTCTGTGGTAAGGGATATACTTATTATAACGAAGGGTTTACCTTTTAAAAAATAATCAGGTATAGTTTATATCAATATTTAATTTTTAGAGAATTTTAGTTTTATTCAGGAGGATTTAAGAATGAAAATAGCAATTACTTCCGTGGGACCAAAATTGGAGGATAAAGTTGACCCCAGGTTTGGTAGATGTCGTTATTTTATATTATTTGATACTGATACTAATAAATTTGAAGCCATAGAAAATACTGGTGCCCAGGGAATGGGAGGAGTAGGAATTCAATCGGGTCAAATAATGGCGGATAGAGGAGCAGAGATAGTGTTAACCGGGAGTTGTGGACCTAATGCCTTTCAAACTTTACAGGCAGCAGGTATAAAGGTAATAACCGGAGTAACCGGTACGGTTCAAGAAGCAATCGATAAATTTAAATCAGGTAATTTTAAAGCAGCTTCACAAGCTAACGTTTCTGCTCATTCAGGTATAAAACAGGGAAAATAGAAAGAATTGCGGGAGGGGAAAAATGAAAATTGCAATTTCCACTGATTCAGGTTTTGTATCTGCTCATTTTGGAAGATGTCCTTCTTTTACTATTGCTGAAATTGAAGAGGAAAAAATTTTAAAGATAGAGGAGATCAATAATCCTGGCCATCAACCTGCATTTTTACCCAATTTTCTAGCAGAACGTGGAGTAAAATATATAATTTGCGGAGGCATGGGAAATAGAGCACAAATGTTATTTGCAGAAAAAAATATTATTCCAGTAATTGGAGTTACTGGAAAGATTGAGCAGGTAATAGAAAAATTTGTGCAGGGTAAATTAGAAGCCGGAGAATCGCTTTGTAAACCTGGGGCAGGGAAAGGTTATGGCTTAGAAAAAGAAGAATGTGACCACTCAGAAGAAGACGCCCATCTAAATTAAAGATATAGAGGTAAAATTAAAAAATATAAAATTGGAAATTAAATATAAATTTTATTTGGTAGCATTAATTTGAATAGGCAAAAAAATATTTTTTAATTAATTAAAATCTAATCAATAAACTGTATTAATTTCATGATGTGTTTACACATTGCCGTTCTTTCCTATACTAAAGATGATACTATTTATCTCGGTTCCGGTAAAGCATATTTTCGCTTACCATCAATAAATTTCTGGTAAGGTATCTTTCCCTTTAACCGGTAACCCTGATTCGTTCTT
>DJVR01000009.1 GCA_002441285.1 Candidatus Atribacteria bacterium UBA6251
CACTTTTAAAGTTTAACTAACAGAAAAAATTTAAAAAAATATTAATTTTTTTTAAATTTTTTTTAAAAATCAATTTTTTATTTATTCTTAAATTTTTAAAATCTTTCCCAAAAGTTAAAGGCTTGTTCCTGGACCTTTTGAGTAAGTATTTTATAATCAAGATTGATTATTTCTTTTCCTTCCATCAATATTTTGCCACCCACTATAGTAGTATCTACTCTATCACCAGTTATACCAAATAAAAGATGGAAATAGAAGTTATTTCTATTAATTGGTGTAGGTGAATAATAGTCTATTACTATAAGATCAGCCGGAGCACCTATCTGCAGGGTACCTAATTTTTTATCAAAAAATTTATTCGCAATCTCACGGTTAGTGTGAAAAACGAGGTCAAATATTTCCTGCCCTCCAGCTTGGGGATCTTTCATTTCATGTTTTTGTAGAAGGTTAGCTACTTTAATGCTTTCAAACATATCTGCTGTATAACCATCTGTACCTAAACCAACCTGTACACCCTTATTTAAAACAGCTTGGATCGGAAGAGCTCCCACTGCATTATTCATATTCGATTCTGGATTATGAATCAAATAACTACCGCTATCTCTTAAAATTTCCCACTCTTCTTCTGATAAATTTACCCCATGAATAGCTAAAGTCCCTGGTCGCAAAATTCTATGCTGATTAAGCCGATACGCTACCCCTTTATAACCTCTGGTTTTACTATCGTAATAATCTTCCTTTCCCTCCGCAATATGTAGATGAAAGGGGGTTTCTAGCTCATCAGCTAAATCCGCTGCTTTTTCTAAGGTAGAATTTTGTAAGGTAAAGGCTGCATGTAGGCCAATCATACCATTTAAATAACCAGAATTATTGCGTTTTATTTTTTTTATAAATCTTTCGTTCTCCCTAATTCCAGCTAAAGCCTTTTGGTGACCATCGCGATCCGAGACTTCGTAGGCCAAACTCGCTCGAATACCACTCTGCTGAACAGCTTCTTCCAGGATATCTAAACTACCTTCAATTAGGTTAGAGCTGGCGTGATGATCAAAAATAGTAGTAGTACCCTTTTTTATACAATCCAATAGAGCGTAAAGAGCACTATAATAGATATCTTTTTCTCCTAGTGCCTTATCCAGCCTCCACCAGAGTTTTTCTAATATTTCCCCAAATTTAGTAGGCAATTGTGCAGTTTTTAGATCCATCCCTCGAGCAAAAGTACTATAAAGATGAGTATGTGTATTGATCATTCCGGGCATAATTATTTTCCCTTGAACATTTTTAAAAATTGCATGAGGATATTTTTTTTGTAATATTGAAGTATCTCCTAAATCCAGTATCCTTCCCCCTTCAATAACTACGCCTCCTTTGGATATAATTTCAGAATCTTTATTAAGAGTAATTACTATTCCATTCCCCAGAATTAACATTTTCTCCTCCTTTCTAGCCTTCTATCATTTTCTGCGAAATTTTATTAGCTTTTTCGGCTATCTTCTCTTCATCGATATTAACCAATCTCCCTCCTCGAACTACTATTTTTCCGTCCACAATAGTAATATCCACCATTTGAGAATCTCCACAGGTAATCAGAGCTGAAACGATATCTGACAGTCCACCAGCAAATCCTAAATGGTTAGCTTTTACCAAAAACATATCTGCTGCTTTTCCTTCTTCTATACTACCAATACTTTCTTGATTCAGAATTTCTCTGCCTCCATTAGTGGCTATACTCAACACTTCCTCAGCTGATATACTGGAAATACCATAAATTAAACGATGTAGCAAAAAAGCAGCCTTAAGTTCAGACAACATATTAGAAGAATCATTACTCGCACTGCCATCTACTGCCAAACCTACCCGTACTCCTTTTTTTAACATATACGGAATATTGGCCACTCCAGAAGATAATTTTTGATTGGAAACCGGGCAATGAGCAACGCCAGTTCCAGTTTGAGCTAATATCTCTATTTCACTTTTATTAAAATGCACTCCATGCGCAAACCAGACATCCTTACCCAACCAACCAACTTTTTTCATATACTCTAATGGTCTAAATCCAAAATAACTCAGACAAAATTCATTTTCATCCTTAGTCTCTGCCAAATGGGTATGACTCTCAATTTTATAATTTCGGGCTAATTTGATCGATTCTCGTAAAAGGTTTTCGGTCACAGAAAAAGGTGAACAGGGAGCTAATGCTATCCTCTGCATAGCTAAAGGATGATAATTATGATATTTTTCTATCAATCTTTGTGAATCACGTAGTATTTCCTCTTCATCTTGCACTACCTCATCAGGAGGTAATCCTCCATTTTTTTTACTTAAGGACATACTCCCCCGGCAAGCATGGAATCTTATTCCTATTTCTTGAGCTGCCCTGAATTCTTCATCTATTAAATTTTCAGGCTGGTTTTGGGGGAAAACATAAAAATGATCTACTGTAGTGGTGCAACCAGTTTTAAGTAGTTCTCCCATAGCTACAAAGCTGCTATAATATACCGCTTCAGGAGTTAAACGTGACCAGATCGGGTATAAAAATTTCAACCAATCAAATAATTCTTTATCCTGTACTTGAGAAATATTTCTAGTTAAAGTCTGATAAAAATGATGATGGGTGTTAATTAATCCAGGAAAAAGAAAATAATCTTTCCCTTCGATTATTTCTTCAGCCTCCTCTTCTATGTTATGGGAAATCTTACTAATAAGGTTATCTTTGATTAGAAGACTATGGTCCTTTAATCTCTTCCTCTCTTTATCCATAGTAATAATTTCTCGAACATTTTTAATTAAAATAGAAGACATTTAAGGATTCTCCTTTTAATCTTTAGTCACACTTTCAATAGCTTCGATTATCTGCTCATAACCAGTACAGCGACATAAATTACCCTCTAAAGCAGTTTTAATCTCTTCTCGAGTGGGATGGGGGTTTTTCAATAATAAAGCCTTGGCAGACATCAACATCCCTGGAGTACAAAAACCACACTGAACCGCATGATGATCTAGAAAAGCTTGTTGTAAAGGGTCTAATTTCCCTCCCACCTCCAATCCTTCTACAGTTAAGATCTTACTTCCATCGATTTGAGCAGTAAAAACCAGACAGGATGCAACGGCTTTTCCATTTAGAATAACCGTGCAAGCTCCACATTCACCAATACTACATCCTTCCTTGGTTCCAGTTAATTTCAATCTATCTCTTAAAGTATCAATTAAACGTTCTTGAGGGTTTACTTTCAAAGTTATTTTTTTACCATTAATGGTTAAATTAATTTTTATCTTTTTCATTTTGTTCCTGCCTTACTTATAAACTCCTTTAAAGCTCTTATCACTAAAGCACTTAGGGCTTTACTTTTATAGGGAGTAGACCACCTTTTGCCGGTGATAGAAATCATTTCTTTAGCTATTATTTCCCCAATCTCTTCTAAGTTTAAGTCAGTAGTTCTTTTACCATTAACTGCCCCTTCTGTTACTGGAAAAGACTGAGGGTAAGGAGTAGCAGATCCTGGAACTATCCTGCTATCCTGAAAAATATTTTCGGAATCTATCCTGGTTACCAGGGCAAGACTTAAACGTGCAATTGCTAAGGACTTCCTTCGGCCAATTTTTTGAAAATTTGCTAAATAACCTTCATTAAGTAAAGGAATTTTTATAGTAGTTAATAATTCATTTTCCTGTAATTTTGTTTGGTAAGGTCCGCTTAAAAATTCCGTAAGGGTTAATTCCCTCTTCCCTCCTGGGGAAACTAACTCTACCCGAGCCTTTAAGGCAATTAAAGGAGGTAAAAGATCAGCTGCTGGAGAAGCATTCACAATATTTCCCCCGATAGTCCCACGATTGCGAATCTGAGGCGAACCAATAGTCTGAGCAGCAAATTTTAATATAGGAAAATATTTCGCAATAAGTGTATCTTCTATTAATTGAGTATGGGTAATTAAAGAACCAATTTCTAAAAACTGTTTCTTCAAAGCAATAAATTTTAGTTCTTCAATATTACTTATATCTAATAAATAATCAAAATGGGGTAAACGTGAACTTTTTTTATGAATATTCACAATTAAATCTGTTCCCCCGGCTAATATCTTTACTTTTTCTAATCTATCCAGATAATAAAGGGCATCTTCAATCTTTAGAGCAGTTAAAAAATCATAATTATACATCGTGGTTAACCTCCCTGCTTAGAGCATGCCCCAGTAAGACTCGTTCCAAATTTAAAGGTAAATTTCTAATTCTCTTTCCAGTAGCTTGAGCTACGGCATTAGCAATAGCTGCAGCAGTTAATTCTAAAGATGGTTCGCCTATAGATTTTGCCCCATAAGGACCATAAGGATCAGGATTCTCTACAATAATAGCTACTAAATCTGGTTTATCTTTTATGGTAGGAATCAGATACTCATCAAAATTAGTATTTCTAATATATCCCTGGTAGGTTTCCACTTCTTCCATAATACCATAACCTAAACCCATAATTACTCCTCCATAAATTTGACCCTTTAGACAAGCTGGGTTAATGGATTTACCCACCTCATGGGCAGCTGTAATCTTTAAAATTTCTATCTGTCCAGTAGCTGTATCCACTTCCACTTCGGCTACCTGACAACCATATACATAAGTAAAATAAGGATTACCCTGCCCAGCCTCTTCATCCCAGAAAATATCTGGAGCTTTATACCAACCATAAGCAGATAAAAAGATTCCCTCTTTATTCGCCACCTCAATCATTTCTTCATAGGAAATAATCTTTTGAGGGTTAAATTTTTCATAAATACCTTCATTTTTTAAATATAAATTTTCTTTTCTTAAATTATATTTAGCGGCTATCATGGCTAAAATTTTATCCTTCACCTGTTGAGCAGCCAACTTAACCGCATTCCCTCCCAATATGGTGCTCCGGGAAGCTACCGTCGATCCACTTTCAGGAGAAACTGAAGTATCTACCTCCATATAGTTTATTCTATTTAACTCTATCCCTAATTCTTCTGCCACTATCTGACTAAAGACTGTCTTTAAACCCATCCCATTCTCTGCCAAACCAGTAGAAATCAAGACACTACCATCCCGTTGAACTGCCACTATTGCACCAGCTGCATCTGTTGCCTCAGCTCCCAGACTACATCCTCGAAAACTAATAGCCATTCCAATTCCTTTTTTCTTATCCCCGGATTGAATCTTATTATATTCCTGATATTTATTTATATAATCACTCTCTTTAATTGCTCGATTAATTACCTCTTCCAAACTCACTGTATGATTATCTAATTTCTGCCCACTGGCAGTAATAGAGTTATTATGATAGATATTCTTTAGTCGTAACTCTAACGGGTTCATTTTTAACTCTTGAGCTAGCTCGTCCATAAGCGATTCATTGGCAAAAATAATCTGGGGCGAACCATAACCTCTCATTGCCCCAGTATAAATATTATTGGTAAAATAGCCATAGGTATCAGTTTTTACATGGGGTAATTCATAAGGACCGGTAGCTTGTACCACTGAACGCCAGGTTACAAAAGGAGTCTGACAGGCATAAGCACCACTATCGGCCAAACATTTTATTTCCATTGCCACTAATTTTCCTTCTCGGGTAGCTCCTATTTTGTATTTCATTTTATAAGGGTGGCGTTTATAACTTTCTAAAATGGACTCTTCTCTATTGTTTATTAATTTTACTGGTTGACCAGTTTTTAAGGCTAATACAGCTGCTCGAACCGACATCGAGGAAATCACTTCATCCTTCCCCCCGAAAGAACCTCCCAGATGATTTTGAATTACTCTCACTTTATTTAAGGATACTTTTAGTGCGCTAGCCACCGCATTCCTGCAAGCAAAAGGATTCTGAATCGAACCATAAATAGTGACTAGACTATTCTGTTCATATGGTACTGCCACAACTACTTCCGGTTCAAGATAAGCATGTTCTACAAAAGGAGTACTATATTCTCTTTCTAAAATTATCTCTGCATCTTGAAATCCTTTTTCTGTATCGCCTTTTCTTAATCGATGGTGAATTACCTGATTATTTTGTCGATCAGAATGGATTAAAAAAGAGTCTTTCCGGGCTGCTTCCTCAGGGTCAAAAATACCTGGCAACTCCTTATATTCTACCTCAATTAAATTTATAGCCTTAGAGGCTGTTTCTAGAGTATTAGCTGCTACTACCGCTATTCCATCACCAATGAAAAAAACTTCATCTTGCGCTAGAACCTGCTGATCCTGAATAATCACTCCAATTTTATTATTGGGTATATCTTTAGCAGTAATTATTGCTTTAACACCTGGGTAAGCTAATGCTTTATCTAAATTTATCTTTATGATTTGAGCATGGGGATATTTACTTCGTAAAACTTTACCATAAAGTAGATTAGGGAAGAAAAGGTCAGCTGCAAATTTCGCCTTACCAGTGACCTTTTCATACCCATCTATTCGTCTTATAGGTTTATTAACCTTATCATAAACCATCGCTTCACTTCCTTTTTTGGTTATGTTTTATTCTTCAGCCCCCAAAACTAAAGTGAGTAGACCCATTTTTAAAACTACCCCATTAAAGGCTTCCTGCCAATAACGCGAATGCCTGGTAATATCAACATCTGGAGGTAGCTCATCCATTCTAGGTAAAGAATGTAAGATAATTGAATCAGGTTTTGCTTTCTTCTCCAGGAGTTTGCGAGTTACTCGGTAATTATCCGGAGTTGAACCTTTATCTGATTTCGCTTCCACCCGTGATACAGTGTAATCTGCCTGCACCACTGGTTCCATATAAATTACATCTGCTTCACTAATAACATCAGCAACATGCTCGGCTGTTTTAAATCGTAAATTATATTTTTTTAACTCCTCTTTAAATTCTTCGGTCAAGGACATTTCCGGAGGAGCTACGTAAATAATCTGAGTGTCAAATTGGGTAAGCGCATAGGAAAGTGAATGCATAGTACGCATACGCATATCACCAATACAGAGAAAAGTTAAACCATCAATAGTCCCTTTCTCCTGTAAAATAGTATATAAATCTGTTAACACCTGGGTAGGATGTTCTCCCCAACCATCACCGGCGTTAATTACTGGTACACTAGCCCATTTTGCTGTCTCAGCTGGTGCCCCCTGTTGGTAATGGCGCATAACAATTACATCGCCATAATACTCTAACATTTTTACAGTATCTTTAATACTTTCCTGGTAAAAATCACCAGCTCTGGTCATTTTTGCATCAGCAAAACCAAGCACATGACCTCCGAGACGGTGCATAGCAGCTTCATGAGATAAGCGGGTACGGGTACTGGGTTGATAAAATGCAGTAACCATAGTTTTATCAGCTAAAATATTACAATTCTTGCGGCTCTTGGCAATGGGTTCATATTTTTTAGCAACTTCAAAAATTCTAAAAAAATCTTGTCTTTCAAAATCCTTTAAAGAAAGAATATCTCTTCCCAAAAAACTTCGCATTATAAACCTCCTATTTTTATTTTTAAATTATTTTTTTAATTTTCTTGCAGTTCAAAACTTAAGCATTGCATAGAAAAGATCTTTGGTAGAAAAAATTTTTATTTCAGTAACCCGGTCTTTTGATTAAACTCCTGGATTAATTTATCTATCTTACTAGTCTGCTGGTGAATATTCCCCCAGTAATTATCATAATCATACCATTGAGCATCTAGTTCTTCTAAGTCCTTTCCCTGCTGTTCTATCCAGGTAAAGTATTTAAGATTATGGATTCTTTTCCTATCATAATAAGTTAATTCTTGCATATAATCAGTGGTAAGTGCCTGTAGGTTACGATGAAAATCGATAGCTGCATCAGTTTCATCATAAGGACCTAACTCTTCTTCTAATTCTTTTAAACGAGATTGGTACATTTCCATAGAATCAGTAAACACAGTCAAGATTACATCCTTTTCAGTTAATTCGTAATACTTAGCAAACTTAATAGCCATAATCATATTAGCTATACTGGAAATCCCCATTAATGGTAATTTTTCAACTACTTCTGTAGAAATACCTTTTTTCTTCAAATATTTCTGGCCGATAGGTTCATTAAATAGACGAACTATCCCCATAGTATTGTTATCATCAATGGCGATCACCAGATCAGTATTCCTTACATTATGGATCCAGGGTATATGTTTATCCCCTATTCCTTCAATGCGATGAGCGCCAAAACCATTAGCCAGAAGGGTAGGACATTGTAAGGCTTCTCCAGCCGCAATCTTGCTGGTAGGAAATATTTCTTTTAAATAATCCCCACAGGCAATAGTCCCAGCTGAACCAGTAGTTAACACTACCCCGGCAAATTTATCTTTCGAGTCCATAACCTGATCTAATACTTCTTCTATAGCCCGACCAGTAACCTCATAATGCCAAAGATAATTTCCAAACTCTTCAAACTGATTAAATACTACTACGTTATCTCTGGTCTTTTTCAATTCCCAGGTCTTATCAAAAATCTCTTTTACATTACTTTCCGTTCCAGGAGTCGCAATTATCTCTCCCGCCACCTTAGATAACCAGTCAAATCTTTCTTTGCTCATACCCTCTGGTAGAATAGCAATTGATTCACAGGATAAAAGTTCAGCATCATAAGCGCCACCACGACAGAAGTTTCCAGTAGAAGGCCAAACCGCCTTATGAAAGGTTGGGTCAAATTGACCAGTAACCAACCTGGGAACCAGGCATCCAAAGGTTGCACCTACCTTATGAGCACCGGTAGGAAACCATTTGCCTACCAAGGCAAATATTCTGGCTTTTATTCCAGTTAATTGGGGAGGTAATTCTACAAAATTCACCCCATCAAATTGGCCACCCTTTTTTATCGGTTCATTCTTCCAGGTAATTCGAAAAAGATTGTAAGAATTAATATCCCATAATCCTATATCCCGTAATTTGTTTTTAACCTTATCCGGAATAAGTTCAGGGTTTTTCATCTGTTCGAAAGTGGGAATGATGATATTCCGCTCCTTAGCCCTTTCTATGCTTCTACTTAGCTGTTTTTCGTGGACAGTCAAATCAATCATTCTATTTTCCTCCTTTATTAGATTGAATAGTTAGTTTCCTGGTTAATTAGTTATGCCCGAGATAAAAATTTAACCAGTATATCAACGGCTTGATAAAGAGATTTTAATTCTATATATTCATCATTTTGATGAGCTTGGGCAATACTACCAGGACCAAAAATGATAAAAGGTATCTTCTTTGCTGGAACGATAGTTGCTCCATCCGTACAATATTTAGTAATTATTGCTTCTTTTTTTTCAGCTACCTGTAAAAATTTTTCTACATATGGATGGTCTGAGCTGGTAAAGATTGGAGGATGATAATTAAAGATTTCTTTTTCAAACCGTACTTGATACTTTTTAGCTACCTCCTCGCCAATTTCTTTAATTAATTCGCTTACCCTATCTTTATCTTGCTCTGAAATTATTCTAAAATCTAATTGTACTTCCGAATAATTGGGAACAATGTTCACTTGTTCTCCACCCTGAAACTGCCCAATATTTATTGAACTCTTGCCCCAAAAAGAGTCTGCTTCAAATATTTTCTCAAACCTTTGCTTAAGTTTTAAAATAAACTCGCTTCCTGGAACAATGGTATTTATTCCAGCTTCAGGAGTTGAACCATGGGCAGACTGACCGTAAAATTTAACCTTTATCCATACTTCTCCTTTTTCTCCAATAGAAACTTGAAGGTTGGAAGGTTCACTGATAATAAGAAAATCTGTATGATCAAAATAACCTTTATCAACTAAATTCTTCACCCCTCTATATTCCCATTCTTCATCCGCAGTAAGAGCCAATTGAACTGTTTTCTTAAGCCTAATTCCTCTTCTTTTTATAAGTACTGCTGTATAAAGGATTGCTGCCACTCCGCCCTTCATATCCGAAGCTCCTCTTCCGTACATTTTTCCGTTTTCAATCAACCCTTCAAAGGCAGGTTTGGTCCAATCTTTCTCTTTTACTCTCACTGTATCTAAATGTCCGCAAAGGGTAATATTCCTTTCGTCCTCTCCTTTAATTTTTGCAATAAGTGAACTCCTGCCTTCTTCTAAAGAAACCAATTCAGAATAAAGGTTATTTTTTAAAAGATATTTTTTTATAAATTTTGCAATTTGATTTTCATTCCCAGGAGGATTTACACTTTTAATCTGAATAAGATTCCGAAGAAGTTCGTTTATTTCTTTCTTTTCAAGATTATCCATTAATGGTTCATTATCTCCTTTAATGCTTTTAAATCAGGGTCTATTACCAGGACTTCTCCCCCTGCCTTTTTAGCGCTTTCTACATCCTTTAATCCATTCCCAGTAACCAATACCACAATTTTATCTTTTTTGGAAACCTTTCCTTCCTTTAATGCTTTCACCAGACCAGCAAAAGCGGTAGAACCTGCTGGTTCAGCAAAAATTCCCTGTTCTGTACCTAAATATTTTATGGCTACCAGTATTTCTTTATCGCTTACTGCTACCCCAAATCCTCCCGATTCTCTTACATCTCTTACTGCCATCAGTCTATTTCTAGGGATACCTACCGCGATACTGTCGGCAATCGTACTTGGTTCCACAAATTTGACCGTTCCATTACCGTTTATTGCTTCTACAATCGGCCTACATCCTTCCGCCTGTACTGCTACAAGTTTGGGTAAACGATCAATAAATCCTAAGGAAGACATATCTTTATAAGCCTTAGCCACCCCAGAAATAATACAACCATCTCCTACCGAAACAAAAATATAATCTGGTACTTCAAAATTCATCTGTTCAATAATTTCTAGAGCGACGGTCTTTTTACCTTCAACCATATAAGGATTAAAAGCAGTATTACGGTTATACCAGCCAAACTCCCTGGTGGCTTTAATAGACAGGTCAAAAGCCTCATCATAGCTTCCTCTTACGGCAAAAACGGTTGAACCAAATACTAGAAGCTGAGCAATCTTAGCACTTGGTGCCGTTTGAGGTACAAAAATATAACTCTTCAGGCCTACCGAAGCAGCCGCTCCCGCTAGCGAGGAAGCCGCATTACCAGTTGAGGCACAGGTAACAATTTTTTCTTTCAATTCCCTGGCTTTTACTACTGCAATAGCAGAAGGACGGTCTTTCAAAGAAGCAGTCGGATTTCTTCCGTCATCTTTTATCCAGAGACTTGCCATTCCCAAATTTTTTCTTATATTTTGCACTTCATATAAGGGACTCCATCCCACTTTTAACGGACCAATCTGGGTTGGATCATCTACTGGTAAAAGAGGTAAATACCTCCACATAGAAAATTCCTGATTTTTTTTCAGAGTTTCTCTATTAAAATCGGTTTTTATTTTAGAATAATCGTAAAAAATTTCTAAAATACCCTCATCTCCACACTTTGGACAGTTATATCTTACTTCTTCTGCCTTATATTCTTTTCCACATAATAAACATTTTAATTTCTTTATATGGCTCATATCTATTTCCCTCCCCTAGAAACGAAATTCCTAATAATCTTCTTGTTCTTTCTGATTATTTCCCCTTCTTTTTTTGTTTCATCTTCTCCCTCGGATTCCAGGAGCCTGGTAATCCTTCATTATCTACAACCACAAAAAATCATTATTTTCAATTTTTTCATTACTTCCTGAATAATAATTTACAAGCTTATAAGTGAAGGGGATATTATTTTATCTTCTCTTCCCCCCTTAGTTAAAACACTCTCAATCTTCTTTTCTCCTTGCTCATCTTATCTATTTTTTAACCTAAAATATATCCATTTATCTGGTTAATTTTATGAACACCCAGCTAATTTTTTATTTACCTCCCATAGTAATGGTCATAACTGCTTTAGCAGTATGTAATCTATTTTCCGCTTCATCATAAACAATAGAATGGGGGCCATCTATAACTGAATTTTCTACTTCCTTCTCTCTATCCGCTGGTAGTGCATGCATATATAATACATCTTTACTGGCTAGGGCAATCATTTTCTCTGTACATTTCCAGTCCTGGTAGGAAGTAAGTAAAGGATCTATAACTTCGTTTTTTTGATTAGCTACCCAGCTCCCCCAATTTTTAGGTATCACTATATCTGCATCTCGATATGCTTCTTCCATATTATGGGTGATAGTTAAAGTTCCCCCATATTTTTCTGCATTTTCTTTTGCTTGTTGAATAGCCCAATCAGGTAAATCATAGCCTTCTGGATAAGCTAAAGTTAATTTCATTCCGTAGCGAGGAAATAGAAGAATTTGGGAAAGAGGGACAGAAATCGGTTTTTTATGACTGGTCGCATAAGCCCAAATCACAGACACTTTAGTCCCTTTTAATTCTCCAATCTTTTCTTTCATTGTCATTAAATCTGCAATCACCTGCATAGGGTGATAAAGATCACATTGTAAATTTATAATAGGAACAGTAGACCATTCAGCCATTTCTCTTAAGTATTTATTTCCCTTCCCCCAAAAACAATTTCTACAAGCTATACCATCCCCATATCTAGACAAAATAATGGCAGTATCTTTCGCCACCTCACCGTGGGCTATCTGCATAGTACTAACATCGAGAAAATTTCCGTGCCCTCCCAGTTGAGTAATGCCTGTCTCCATAGAATTCCTGGTTCTGGTAGACTGTTCAAAAAACATTAAAAATATCGTTTTATACTGCAAATAAGGTGTAGGTATACCCATGGCAAATTTCTTTTTTAAATCAAAAGAGACTTCGAGCAAGGTGTCTATTTCGTCTTTGCTCCAGTCTTGAAGTGTAATAAAGTGTTTACCTTTAAAAATAGTTTGCATTTATTTTCCCTCCCTTTTTTATAAATTAACTGATTTTCCGATTAATTAGCTAAGTAGTTTAACTTTAGAAATTTATTAACCAATTAACCAGCTAACTGATTAATCGAATAAACAATCAAGAACAAAATTTCATCTTTCCATAAAATTGTTTTTTATCTATCTTGATTTACTTTTAATAAATTGGCCGTATCCCTTTTCCCCTATAACTCCTTCTTCTTCCCTATAGATTACCTTCCCGCGAACAATAGTCAGATAAATCTTTCCTCTTATTTCTTTTCCTGAAAATGGTGAATATTTTCCTTTACTCTCTAATTCTGATGGATTTAAAACCCATTTCTTATCTAAATCTACAATAGTAAAATCTGCATCACTTCCAATTTTTATTGCCCCTTTTTGAGGATAAAGTCCATATCTTCTGGCTACATTTTCTGACATCAGTTTTTGAATCTCACCTAAGGTTAATCTTCCCAGGTGATACCCGTAATGAAATATAGTTGAGGCGGCTAATTGTATTCCGGGAATACCGGCATAATTCTTCCAGATATTAGGAGATGATTTTTCCTCGGGATACCTTCCGGCAGCATGATCAGTACAGATAAAATCAATGGAACCGTCTTTCAATCCTTTCCAGAGTTCTTCTCTATCTTCTTTTTGACGCAAGGGTGGCGCAATTTTTAATATCGCCCCTTGTTTTTTAAAATCCTCTGCTGTAAAAACCAAATATTGAGGACAAGTTTCTGCTGAAATATCTAATCCGTGATCTTTTGCCCATCGAATAATATTTAACCCCTCTTTAGTGGAAAGATGTACGATATGAAGTTTATTTCTAACTTTTTGGACAATACCTACTACCAACCATATCGCTGCTGGCTCTGCTGCATAGGTCCTCCCTTCAGACCAGCTTTCAGGATCTTCCCTCCCCATCTTCTGCATCAGGTAAGAATAATAGTCTACCAGATTACAATCTTCTGCATGTACTGCACAGACCAGATTTAGTTCTTTCATTAATCTAAAAACTTTATCCATATCGGGAATAGACATCCTGGGATAGAGTTGCATACCAGAAACAGTGTAGAACTTTACTCCAACAATTCCTCTTTCTTTTAATGCGGGTAAACTCTTTTTATATTCTTCGCTTTCTACTTGTTCAGGAGTTACTCCACCCCAAAACGCAAAATCTACATAAGCTTTAGATTTTACTATCTCTAATTTATAATTAAAGTTTTTCTCATTGGTAACCGGAGGAATAGAAGTACAGGGCATATCAATAATGGTGGTAATACCTCCTGCTGCAGCACTTTTGGTTCCAGTTTCAAAATCCTCTCGTTCCGTAAAGCCAGGATCATCAAAATGGACATGAGCATCAATAAATCCAGGAAATACTAAATTACCTTTTACATCTATTTCTTTTTCCGCAGGAAGTAGGGCATTATCTACCGGTATAATATCTTTTATCTTTCCCTTTTCAATATATATATTTACCATTTCTAATTGTTTATCTTTTACAATTCGGGCCTTTCTAATTCTTAACATATTGTTCCACCCTTTTCTTTCTATACAATTCAGCCTTCATCTATTTTTTATCCTGCGGAATAATCTTCAGAAATATTTATCTCTTCTTATTTCTATCAAATGGATCTCGCCGGAAGCACTCCTAAAAAATAGTAGGTATGGTAGCTGAAATAATAATAAGGTCTTCTTTCCCGATATTGGTTATTTTGTGGGGAATGCTGGCAATATAATAGATTGTATCTCCTTCCTCCAATATAAAAGTTTCATCTCCAATTTTAATCTCCATCTTTCCCGCCACTACCAGAGTGCATTCTTCCCCTTCGTGGGATAGAGGCTTGTTACAACTGCTTGCTCCTATTCCTATTCTGGTTCTGATCATCTGAATCCGGTGACTCATATCGGGAGAAAGCAGTTCGTAGGTAAGATGAGATTTAGGGAATTTCAAAACTTTACGTTCATTTTTTCGTACTATTACATTCTGTTTTGTATCGTCAATTAAAAAATAGAACATGGGCACATTCAAGTTTTTGGCTATCGCTCTTAAAGTCATAATTGAAGGGGAAGAAATTCCTCGTTCTATCTGACTTAGATAGCTGGGAGTTTTATTTATCTTCCGAGCAAATGTAGAAAGGCTTATACCTTTAGAAATGCGAAGCTTACGGATTTTATTTCCTAATCTTTCATTTTCAGCTATCATTATTTAACTTCATCCTCATTTCACCAGTATAGAACCGGCTGATCGATTAATGAATAATCCCGAGGCAAGCTCTATTCAAATCTGTTACGGGTCGAATCTACTTGTTAAATTATACTTAATTATTGTAATTATATTAAAACATATTTAAAAATATTTTTCAATATTATACAAATATTATCCATTAGAATAATTTTTAATATATAAACTGACTCAGGAGAAGTTTGACGAAATAACTATATTACTTTAAAAGTATGGTTTTTTCTGATCACTGTTTACTGTTCTATAATATTTTTATCTGCTGTTTTAGGGAATCAGGATTGGTAAAAAGAATAGAATTAATGCCGATTTTCCGGGCAGCAAGGATATTTTCCTCCAGATCATCTATAAAAACCGTATCCGCAGGCTTAGTCTTTTCTTCTCTTAGAATATGCCAAAAAAAATTAGCATCTGGCTTGGAAAATCCTATTTTATTGGAAACATAGACCCTATCAAAGATATTATATGCCCCTCTATTGGCTAGATAATTATAATGAGTGTCCAGGGTATTACTGCCACAAACTACTCGGGAAAATTTTTTAAGTTGTTTAATTATTTCTATCACTTCTAAGTTAAGCTGGGGGTGAAAATATTTTTTAAATAAATCTTCCCCTATATATTTACCCAGGGATTGAGAAAATCTCTTCCAGAATTCCCGGCTATCTATCTTCCCTTCCAATAAAGTCTGGAAATTCTCACCCGCATAAATAAAAAATTCTTCCTCTTTAATTCCTAATTCCTTACTAATTAAAGGAATATCTCTAAAATTGTTACATACTACTCCACCCATATCAAAAATATAAAGAGAAACCATCTTTGTGTTACCCTTTCCGAGAAGAATATAAAGCTGCACCACTTAAAAAATATTTAGACAATTTAAAGAAAACAACCAATATGGGAATACTAGCAATAGCAGCCACTGCCATCATTGCCCCTTCATCAGTATGTTTTTCAGCCATAAATTTAATAATATAGAGAGGAATAGTTTTCATCTCTTCGCTTTGCACCACTAATAAAGGCCATAATAAATTATCCCATTGAGCTTTAAAAGTTAAAATAGCTAAAGTAGCAATGGCTGGAATGCTGTTTGGTAAGATAATAGTTCTAAAAATCATAAATTCACTTGCACCATCTATTCTGGCTGCATCCAATATCTCATCAGGAAAAGTAATAAAAAATTGTCTCATTAAAAATATTCCAAAGGCATTCACTAAAAAAGGAAGAATTAAACCTGGATAGGAATCCTGCAACCTCAATTTGGTAGCTACTAGATAAAGAGGAATCATTATGGCTTCAAAAGGGATCATCATTGTCCCCATAATCATCATAAATACTAAACTCCTTCCTTTAAAGGAATACTTGGCTAACCCGAAACCGGCTAAGGCAGAAAGTATTACCGTAGAAATGGAGACAACAATAGCAACTATTAATGAATTAAAAATATTACGGATATAAATAAAAGAACCATCATTTCCCTTTATCCCTTGCCAGTAATTCTTCCAATAAAAATCCTTGGGAATCCAGCGATAAGGCATTTTAAGTATATCACTGGCTGGCATAAAAGAAGCAGTAAACATAAAAAGAGTGGGCATCAGAATAAATAAAGCCATTAAAATAAGGCACCCCCAGATTAATACATTAATTACCTGAGAGCTAAAAGAATATTTCTTTTCTTTTTTTAACCATCTATTCTGCATAATTATAAAATTCCTTAATAGCTAATTTCATCAGCTCGGGAGGTCTTGAATTGTATCCAGGTGAATAACATCATAATGATAAATAAAATAATGCTCATCGCACTTGCCCTCCCTATCTGATGATCTCGAATGGCAGTATGATAAATATTTAATGTTATTACATTGATAGGAGCTAACGGTGCGCCTCCCTGAGTGAATAAATATTGAGTGCTAAAAGTTCGTAAACACTGAAGCATTGAAATTATGGATACTAAAATAGTCGTAGGTTTCAATAAAGGTAGGGTAATATACCAGAAATTCTTCCAATCATTTCCCCCATCTATCTTGGCAGCTTCATAGATACTCTGGGGGATTGAAGCTAATCCTACAATAAAAATAATAGTAAAATAACCCACATATTTCCAAAAGTAGACCAGCATAGTAGATAATTGAACCATTATTGAATTAGCCAGCCATTTATGGTCTACACCAGGTGAACGAAAAAGAAAATTAAGCCATTGGTTCCCTAAACCTCTAGGGTCAAAGATTAATAACCAAATTACTGCTGCTACTACTGAAGATAGCACAGCCGGAGAGTAATAAGCCAATTGCAAAAAATTTTGGAATCTTTTTCGTGAGCTAATAAAAATTGCCAAAATAAGACTAAAAACCAGGATGGGGATAAAGGTGCCCAGGGTGAATACTATAGTAGCTCGCATAGAATTCCAGAAATCGGGAGATTTTAAAAGATATAAATAATTGCCTAAAGCAATAAAGTCAGGAGGTTTCAAGGATAATAACTTTTTTTTAAATAAACTGGTATAAAAAGCTGTAAAAATAGGATAAAAACTAAATAAAGAAAAAAAGATTAATGAGGGAGCAACAAATATCCATCCCCAGCGTGCTTTTTGTCTTTCAATACTATAAATTAATTTTTTTTTGCTCATAAAATTCAACCAAATAATAATTAGGGTAGGGCTAAGTCAAACAATTTTTTAGCCCTGCCCCTTTAAATCCTTAATCCTCTTCCAGAACTTCCTGTACTTTTCTCTTTAGAGTCTGTAAGGCGTCAGAAGAAGAAGTATCAGTCAACATCACTGTCTCAATAGCTTCCTTAATAAGTGATTGGATCTTGGCACTATTAGCTCCATAATATACGATATGACCTTTAGCCATATCATCGCGGAAAACATCAGAATAAGGTATAGATCGATAAGTATCTGATTCTATTAATTTTTTGGTAGGTTGGATTAAATTCACTTTAGTTAAATATTCCTCAGGATGACTGAGCATATAAGCAATAAACTTCCAGGCCATTTGTTGATTTTCTACTGGTTTTTGACCGTTAACCATATAATAATGCCCATAGTAAGCACAGGGAACATCTTGAACCGCATTTTCAAAAATCGGGAAAGGTACAATCATCCATTCACCACTTTCATAAAATTCTGGATTATCCGCTTTAATTCTACCTTGCTGGTAAAGACCACTCAAACACATAGCTATATCATTATTATCCATATTAAAAAGCTTACGAGCATTGGTATAGGTTGGTGAGCCTAAATTTCGACCATTGGGTCCCCATTCTTTCATATAATCCAGTACTTTTATCCAAGCATCTTCGTTAACAATAGCAGTTTTTCCATCATCGCTGATTAGTTTCCCTCCCAATTGTTCAACCATCGGTATCCAGGAAACCAGATAATAGGGATATCTAAAATCAAATCCTCTTCTTTTTAATATCTCTCCCTCCCGAATGGCTAGTTTATCGGAAACCTCCATCATTTCTTCCCAGGTTTTCGGATAATCTTTTTCTGGATCAAGACCTACCTCCCGAAAGATTTTCTTATTAATATAAATACACCAGTTAGTCAATTCTAGAGGAAGACCATATAATTTCCCTTGATAAGTAACCGGGTCTAATACACCTGGAAGATAAGCATCATAAATTGCTTGCAGACTGGGATACCCGCAGGCGGCATAATCAACTGGAGATAGACGTTCATTTACAATATAAGCATATTCATCTTCAATAGACATATTAAAAATATCCGGTCCCTGATTGGCTGCAAAAGCAGTGAGTACTAATTCTTGAATCTGCCCAGAACCACTGGTAACTCTTTTAATAGTTACTCCAGGATTTTCTTGTTCAAATTCGGCAATATACCTTTCTTCTATTTCAGTCCTATTTGGATCTTCGTGGGTCCAGAAAGTAATCTCCATACTATTAGCAACCACAGTAGTCAAAGAAAGTAACATAATTAAGAAAAGAATAATTGAAATCTTTTTCATTAAAAAACTCCTTTCTTGAAATTAAATTTAACAATTTTAAAATAAATTTTTTTCTTTTTTTAACCTCCTTTATTTTTATAATAATTTTATAGCTCCTTAGCTCTTTCTAAAGTTTGAGTTGAAAAACTATATTTTTATTTTTTCTACTTTTACCTAAAATATTTATTTCCCTGTGGGCAACCCATATTGATCTAATCATTATCAAAGCCTTATACTTACTTATTCTATCCCGAAAAAAAATCCCTGCTTTATATTCAAACTTTTCTGATTAATTTTTGATTATTTCAAAACGAGAACCGATCTCAGGATGTTTAGTCACTTCTACTCTTACCGGAAAAGCATTTTTCAAGGCTTCTAAATGAGTAATCACTATTATCTTATCAAAATCTTCACTGATCGATTGAATAGCCTGGATCAGATTGTCAATACCTTCTTCATCTTGAGTACCAAAGCCTTCGTCTATTACCAGAGTCCTTAATCTGGTACCCGCTCTTCTGGTTAATAATTTAGAAAGGGCAATTCTTAGGGCAAAATCAATCCTGAAAGCTTCGCCACCACTATATAACTCATAGTCTCTAATTCCTAATTCATCACTTATTTTAAGATCTAAAGTCTCTTTAAAACCACCACTTTTTAAATCACGCATTGATTCGATGGTAATTTGTGTCCTGTTATGGGTAAGTTTGGCCAGTAGATTATTCGCTTCCTCTTCAATTTCTGGTAAAGTATTTTCAATAATTAAAGCCTGTATACCATTTTTACCAAAAGCTACTACTAATTTTTCGTATATATCTAGTTCTTTTTTCATTTTTTTCAATTCTTGAATTATCTCTTTCTCTTCTTTCTTCAATTCAAGACACTGGTTAAATTTACTCTGATATGCTCCTCTTTCTTCTAAAATATTCTCTTTTTGAGTTAAAATTGATTTTAATAATTGTTCACCTTGTTTAATTTTATTCTGTAGTGAGTCAAGCATTATTAATTCCTCTTTGAGCTTCTCCATTTTTAGCTTAAGGTTCTTTATTTCTCCTTCTTTTTCCCGGAAATTTTCTTTCAATTCTGAAATGGTATGTTTCAGATTTTCAATTTTATTCATCGCTTCTTCCAATCTTGCTTTCTCAACAGGAGAATTTTGTAGACTTTCAAGTTTTTGAGTGATTTCATTATGTTTTTCCAGATTATACCCAATAGTTTTAATCTTTTGGTCAAGCACTTTTAATCTTTCCTGTTCTGTCTGGGCGTATCCTTTTTCTTGCAAGATTCTTTCTGTCCTTTGAATCTCATTCTGCACCTCTATTATTAGCTGAGTTGCCTGCTGAGATTCCTGGTATTCTAAATAAGCTCGGCTATATTTTTGCTGCCATAAATCTTTCTCTTTTAATTTCTGGTTAAGCTCTTTCCACTTATTTCCTAAATTCTCTTTTTGCACAAGTAATCTTTTTTCTTCCTTTTTAAGATTTTCTATATTACTTCTCCATAAGTTTATTTCCTGGATAAGATTATTCTCAATCTTGTTCCTTTTCTCTTGATCCAGTTTAGAGGCGCATAAGGGACATTCACCTTCAGTTTTTTCTCTAAGTAATCGTAGCTTTTCCTGATTATCTTGAATATCTTTTTGGTATCTATTTATCTTACCCTGAAGAGTATTCACTTGAAGATTGAGGTTGTTCCCCTCTTTGCGGATTTCCTCGCTTTCCTGCTGGAGATTTTGCATTAATTGTATGGTTCGTTCTAAATCTGAAAGAAGAGTTTTACGTTTCTCTAATTGGTTTGCCTTATCTTGTAGATCTTTATACCTATCCTGTCTATTTCTTAAACTTACGATTAAATTATTTCTTTCTTTTTCAATACATTTCTCTAATAAAATTTTTTGTTCTTCAATTTTACGAATTTCCTGAAGTTTTCGAGTTAATCGATTATTTTCCTGAGTTAAGGTTCGAAAGTTTTCATAATTGCTTATAATTATCTCTTTTTGTGTAATAATCTGTTCACATTCTTTAAGTTCTTTTTCTTTCAATTCTATTCTATTTTTCTCTTTATTTAACTCCTCATTCTGTTGGATAATCCTTTCTTTTAAATCCTTCCTCTGTTCTTCTTTGTGTCTTAAAAGATTTATTTTATCTCTTATTTCTTTTAACTCTTCTTCTTTTTGTTTTATTTCCAGGGAAATTTTTTGATAAGATTCTGATTTCTCCCTAATTTTCTGTTGATAAAAATCAATATTACCAATTTCTTGATTAATATATTCTATTCTGCTTTCTCGCGCTAAAATCAGATCATTTAATTTTCTTTGGTGCAGTTTAGCTAAATTAGCTAATTCATCATAGCGGGAAAGTCCTAAAATTTCTGCTAAAATCTCTTTTCTTTCTCGAGCACTCTTTCTGCTGAACTCGTCTATTCTTCCTTGCAGAATAAAGGCAGAATTTATAAAAGTAGAGTAATCTATTCTTAGTGTTTGAATAATCTTTTCCTGTGTTTTTTTAATGGAAGTACCGGTAAGAGAGATATATTTATTTTCTTGCGGATTAAAAACTTGGAATTCTAAACCAGAACGAGAACTTTTTCCCGCCAGAGAAAAATTACGGATAATACGAAATCTATCCCCCTCTAAATCAAATACTAGCTCTACTTGCATATGTTTCTGACCAATCCGGAGTAAACTTTGATCCGCTTTCTTTTCCTGGCTGGGTTTTCTCCCTTCGCCCCAGATTACCCAGGTTAAAGCATCTAAAAGGGCAGATTTACCCTGGCCATTATTCCCCGAAAGACAAGCTACGTGAAATTGATTGAAATCAAGGGAGGGAACATTCTCGCCATAACTTAAGAAATTCTTTAAAGTTAGGGTTACCGGAATCAACTTTTTCCCCCTTCTAATTCTTCTAATTCTTTTTCTAACTCTTGAGCGTATTTTTTCAAATCTTCTGACCAGTTAATCAATTCGGGAATGCCCTTAATATACCTATCCATTGCTTCTAACATACTTAAATTTTCTGAGATCTCAACTCGTTTAATTCGCTCAATCGGTTTTGTTTTTTTGGAAATAGTAGTTACCAAAAAGGCTTTTTGGAGAGCTGTTTCTATCCTTTTAAAATCGAGTAAATTTTCTTTTTCCTCAGGTAAATCAAAAAATATCCTTACTACTGCTTCATCGATTTTAAATTTCTCAAGTTCAGCAAGAAAAGTCTCAGTAGGATCCTGTTGATTATAAAGATTAACTTCTATGGTAATAAACTTACGTGCCGGGACGGGAATAAATTGATAAGTGCTACCCTTCCTCTTTTGATCAATATCTATCAGGCAGAAACCCTTTTCTTCTTTTTCCTCACCGAAATTTATTCTCTCTATGCTTCCGGAATACACTACTGGCACAGAACCATTCGGATTTAAATCTTGAAATTTATGAATATGTCCCAGGGCAACATAATCAAATTCATTCTGAGCTAAAATAGAAGCCGGGAAAACAGGATCCCTTCCTATTTGCACCGATCTCTCAGAACCCGAGTAAGTAGCCTCTGCAACCGTAAGATGGGCGACAAAAATGGCGGGAATTTCTGGACTTAAAGAGCGAGCTATTTCGATAATTTTTTCTGATACTCTTTTCTGTATCTCTTTAACTATCTCTTCTTCGTTAAGGTTTTTATATTCATCTTTAGTTAAAAAGTTATTCTTATTGGGCCAAGGCAAACCGAAAATTTGGATGGGGCCTGATCTGGTGTTGATATTTACTAACTTGGGTTCGGATAATATTGTTACTCCCGCAACTTTTAAGGTGTGAAAAATATCTAGAGCGGCTGCTTTTCCAAAAGATACTGGTATATCATGATTTCCGTTAACTATTACTACTGGAATTCCATAATTGCTTAAACGATAAATTTGACGAGCAAATTCCCGTTGGTGGGTAGGAGTTGGAGTACTATTTTTATAGGCATCTCCGGCAAAGATAACTAGATCAACCTCTTCTTTTAAAGCTATATCTATGGCAAAACTAAAACACTTTATAAAATCCTGTAAACGGGTGTGTAAACCGGTAGAAGGGTCTATTCGACCATAATTTTCCATACCCAGATGGATATCAGCTAAATGAAGTACTTTCATCAAACTTTAATCTAACCTTTTTTTGATAAATATGATTAATAAATTTACTTTTTTCTCGTTAAAATATTGGAATTATAGAATTATTATACCATAATTTATCTGTTTTAATTTAAAAAAGATTAAAGAGTTTAATTTTGATCAACTGCCTTTTCTCCCGCCAGGTAGCCAGTACTCCAGCAAGCTTGCAAGTTATAACCACCAGAAGGACCATCCAAATCTAAAATTTCTCCTGCCAAATAAAGATTTCTAACTTTTCGAGACTGCATCGTATCCGGATTAACTTCTTTTAAGCTAATACCTCCACTTGTTACTATGGACCAATTAAAACCTAATAATCCACTGGGAGTTAATTTCATTTCTTTTATCCAGTGCACCAGCCTATTTCTTTCTTCTCTATCTATATAATCTACCTTTTTTTCTGGATCTATACCACTAAGCCTTATTACTACTGGAATCATAGATAGAGGAAGTAATTTTTTTAAAGAATTTTTAAATTTTCTACCTCTAAACTCTCTCCAATCTCTCTGCACTCTTTGATCTAACTGAGAAAAACTCAAAGCTGGTTTTAAATCTAAAATCAGCTTAACTGGACCATTTTTCAATAATTCACCAATCTTTTTGCTCATATCCATTACTATAGGACCACTGATGCCAAAATGGGTAAAAAGCATCTCTCCAAAACGTTCATCCTGCTTTTTCCCCTTTTGAAATAGAAAGAGGGCAACATTTTTAAGAGATAACCCCTGTAAATCTTTCACCCAGCTCTCTTCTGTTTTTACTGGATTTAAAGCAGGTACAGGGTGAATAATGGTATGACCCATCTTTTTAGCCCAGATATAACCATCGCCAGTGGACCCAGTTTGAGGATAGGATTTACCTCCAGTACAGAGAATAATTCTTTTAGCATTTAACTGTTTATTTTTTAATAAAAGTTTAAAATTATTATTATTTATCTGTAAATCCAATACTTCAGAATTCAATAAGATATTTACTTTGTTTTCTTCAAGATACTTAATTAAGATATTTAATATATCTTGAGCTGTACCTTTTTCGGGGAAAACCCTATCTCCTTGTTCAATTTGCGCTTTTACTCCCCGGGAATCAAAAAAATCAATAACTTCTTTAACTCCAAATACAGATAATGCGCTATAGAGAAATCGTCCCTTCCTCCCAAACCTTTCAGCAAACTTTCTAATATCTAATTCATAATGAGTAAAATTGCATCGTCCCTTACCGGTAAGCAATAGTTTATTGCCTAATTTATTGTTTTTTTCTATTAAAACTACTTGGGCACCCAATTCAGCTGCTCGAGCAGCTGCCATCATCCCGGCCGGTCCTCCACCGATAACTGCAATTTCGACTAAATCTTTCATTTTCTAAACTCTCTTTAAGATTATTCCTACAAATTTTTTATTTTCAGTTTTTTAAGCATACTATAATAATATTATAAAACATAATAACCATTTTAAGAAAAACTTTAGAAGAAAAAGTTAGGGTAAAAACCTGCTCTAATTTTAGCAAAGATAATGGAAGAAGAATTTATTACCAATAAAAAAGCAGTACTTATTTTACTAAGTACTGCTTTTTATTTTCTTTTAATTTATTTAACTTAGAATCTGCGATTACGATATTCACCTTTAGGTCTTGGTGGACGAGCTTCATCAATTTTTAAAGGACGACCTACAAAGTCAGCATCATTCAATGCATCTTTAGCTTTCGCTGCTTCCTCTGGTGAAGACATCTCTACAAATCCAAAGCCTTTACCTTCGATGATGTTTACGCTCTTAACTTCACCATAACCAGAAAATAATTCACTCAATTCATCATTAGTTACAGTGTATTTAAGGTTACCCACGTACAATTTGTTACCTTGCATATTTTCTCCCCCCTCCTTCTCTTATTATTTCTCTTAAGTCTAATAACGTTTCCTGGGGAGAAAAGAAGCAAGAAATTACTCTAACCCCTTAACGATAACATTATCATAACACAAGAGATTACCTTGATAATCTATGATAAAAACTTTATGTATATTTTTCTAATTAACAATAACTATTAGCATAAATATGTTATTTTGTAAACATTCTCAATTAGTATATCATATTATATAATTTTGTCAAATTTTTTTAAAATATTTGTTATTTAAGAATTAAAAGT
>DJVR01000036.1 GCA_002441285.1 Candidatus Atribacteria bacterium UBA6251
GTGCATTTAAGTTTGGCCATTACCAAAAATAAAATAATACATTTTCTCTTTTTTTGAATGTTATGGATACCTCTATCTAAATAGGATAGAGGTATCCATCTATAAATTAATTTACTTAACTATTTATTAGGTATATCTAAATCTCCAAGAGCTTCTACTTCTTGTTCAACTTCTTGCTCTAAGCTTCTTGTAGGTATGGCAGCTTTT
Organism: Candidatus Atribacteria bacterium UBA6251; assembly: GCA_002441285.1. GTDB lineage: Bacteria > Atribacterota > Phoenicimicrobiia > Phoenicimicrobiales > Phoenicimicrobiaceae > UBA6251. The sequence goes on from DJVR01000036.1 coordinate 208, forward strand.
CCTTTTTTTACAGTTAAAACAATTTCCCTAATTGCTTCAATTGTAAATAAAATCATCCCGATTGGCATAGCTATATAGACCACATACATGGGGATATGAAGAATTAGCGAAACTTCTGCTATTTCATAAAACATCCTTATCAGTTTTATTCCTTCCCAGGCGATAATTAAGCTAAACACTACACAAATTAAATTACCAATTATTAAAAATATAGTCTGTATCTTTTCTGGCATACGTCCATAAATAATATCAACTCTTATATGCCTTCCTTTTCTTAATCCATAAGCTATACCAAAATAACAGACCAATACCAATAGATAATTTCCTAACTCCACTATACCTTTAGTGCTAATATGGGCTATTCTGGCAAAAACCTGATACCAAATAGTTAAAATAACCACCAGCAATAGCAGAGCGCTAAATTTTAAAGAAATATCTGAAAATTTATCTACCACGTTCCCTATTTTACCGTTTAACTGTCCAGAGTGACTAGCTTTGTCTTCTGCTGATTTAGTATTCATAAATAATCTCCTAAATTTAAGTAATTACTTTTATAATTTTTGGATTTTCATAATTAAATCATATATTGCAGGATCTTTCTCGGTAACTCTCTTCCAAAAATCTTCTATGTCTTTGCTCCACAGAGCATATTCTTCAGGAGTAGGTGTGTATATTTCTCCACCTCGCGCTTCGACAGCTTGTTTGGCTTTTAATTCATATACTGTAGCAACATATGCTGATTCCTTATAACTTTCTTTTTGTATTTTAGCAGTTACACTATTTATCACTTGCTGCAAATCCTCTGGTAATTTATCATAAAATTGCGCGTTCATTATTAAGATATTTGGGAATGTGCTAAGAGGAAATAAAAGGCAATAAGGCGCAATTTCGGATAATTTTCTATCAACCAAGTGGCTCAGTGATGCTACACTGGCATTTAAAGTCCCTCTTTGTAAAGCCATATAAAGTTCAGCTCCGCTAACCATTCCTGAACTTGCCCCGCAATATTCTTGAAAATACTGTGCCTGTTCAGGACTCATTGACCTTACTATTTTCCCTTTTAGATCAGAGGGCACATGCAACGGTGTAGTAGAAATGATTGCCATTTCCTCTCCACCGATACCCCATACCACCCAGCCTAATGGTTTAATGCCTTTATCTTCTATTTTACTAAAGAGATATTTTCCTATATCTCCTTCTATTAGTTTGATATATTTTTCTCTACCATTAATTACCATAGGAATCGTAAAGACTTTAAATTCTGGAACAATGGTTGCCGCATTAAAGGTATATACCGATCCCATTTCACAAGCACCAGTCTTGACAGCTGAAATCAATTTTGTATCATCATAAAGCTGCCCTCCTGGATATATTTCCACCTTTAACCGCCCATCGGATTCCTCGTTAATCATCTTAGCCCAATTAGCATATTCTATACCCACATGATGAGTGGATGGTAAGCCATGAGCAAATCTTATTTTATATACCTTATTATCATTTGCAAATACCAAGACAGACCCAAACAAGAGCGAAAAAACTAGGACTAACACCATAAAAATAACAAGTCTTTTTAACACCTTTGTCATTTTTAATCCTCCTTTAATATTTTTTAAATTAATTCATCATTATATTATTACATTACTTTTCTATTTATTAAATCTATTTTATTTTGGAATGTCCTAATTTATCACCCCCTTTTTCCTTATTTATTTATAGGCCTATTTTCCAGTAATTTATTCACTTAATAATTAAATAGGCACATAAACAAAGGCTTAACCAAATTAATTGTTTTTATCTACTACTATCATTTTAGCTGTGTTTTTTAGCAAAGAAATCTATTTTGGGACGGAATGATGGGCACCCATCATCTACAGAAACAACTTTCTTATCCTTCACAGACATTCTTTTCCAACAATATCCCTTCCCCTTATCTTCAACGTCTGGTTGAAATAAATCACAATTCTTACATACCATTTTATCGAATATACTTCTTCCCATTTTTTATCTCCCTTTCTTTATTTTTCAGTTTTATTCAAATTAAATTGTCTGTTCAACACTATCTTCCCAGCCCTTAGACTCCTCAAATTTATCACATATTGGATGATCTCCACTGATAAGCTTGCCTGGAATAAATTGTGTGGCAGCTTGGGTACTTGGTAAATCCTTTCTATTTACTGTACAAGTTCCTTTAAAAGGATTAGTAGGTGCAACCATAAAAAATTTACAATCTTTACAAGTTTTTACTTTATCTCCCATTTAATTTTACCCTCCTAAATTTTTTTTAAATATTTTGATTGAATTCTACGAGTGAGATAATGGTCATTAATTTTTATATAACAACTATTATCTCACTCTTTTACTATTTTTTATTATCCTGCTAATTCCTGCTCTGTTCGGGCAATTATCGTATCTTGAGCATATCTCGAAAGATCTACAAATCGTGCACTATAACCGGCAACCCTAACAATTAAGTCAGGATATTTTTCCGGATGTTTTTGAGCATCTTTCAGTTGTTCATGGTCACATACGTTAAACTGCACATGATCTATCCCCAGTCTATGCCAGGTTTTCATATAGGCATACCATAATGCAAAACCTTTATCGCTATTCATTGCATTATGATCTAATTTTTGATTAAGTAGGACCGCTTTCTGTAAACTATAATCAATCTTTGAACAGGAATTTAATACCGCCGTTGGACCTTTTTTATCACAACCAATATAAGGTGAGTTTCCTCCATCATCTAATACCTCTCCGTGTCTCCTCCCGTTAGGAGTTGCTCCAATCCTTGGTCCTAAACTCCAATATAACGCCACGTGTTGAGGAAGTGGTTTGTTATAGGACCCAAAAATATTGGTATGTTGCTTGAGTTCCAGGCTATGATACCTAAATAGATTTGCTGTTACCTCGTCTGCATAATCATCGTCATTCCCCCATTTTGGCGCATTCCAGAAGTCCAATCTCATATCCTCATAACCTTCCCAGTTAGCTCGAAGAGCCTTTACTAATTGTTCCATAGTATATTTCTTCTCTTCAAAGACCAATTTCTTTACCGCAGTTAAAGAATCTGCCACTACAATATCATCTATCACGTTAAACCAGGGGATACAATATTCTTCCCATTCAATGCCATCAAGCCCTCTTTCTACGCACTCATCATCAAGGCTGGAAAGAAATGGAGATTGATAGAACTTTGCTTCTAAATATCTTGTTAGATCTCTGCTCCTGGTAAGTGCCGCATGAACATATTGATATTGGACCTTATAAGCCTGCAACAAATCATCAAAAGTTTTAAATTTAGTAGGATCTCCGGTATGTGGTCCTAATTGCATATCGGTGTAAGAATAATCATAACCATCACTTAGAGCTAATTCCAGTAGTTTTGCAGTATAAGAGGAAAGTGCCCATCTGGTTCTTTGGCCACCATGTCTTCCTGATCTTCCCGGAGACATACATAAAGCCAGGCACCATCTTCTTGCCTCTCTCACAGGTTGTCCGCCAGTCCCCCCAAAACCTTCTACCAACGAATTAATTGCCACTTCATCATTTTTAATCGAGGGGAACCCCAGTCCTCTTCTTATACATTCATGCGCATAACGGGCAGTTAGTTCGGGCATATTTTCGTGCCATCTAAGGCCTAAAGAAGGCTCAGTAGTCATAGCAGTTGCAGCTGCTTCCAATATGATGTTGGTCAGATCAGTGCAGGCAGTACTCCCATCAGGGTTTACACCTCCGATAGTGATAATAAAGAGGTCATTTGCCCCGGCGTGAATTTCTCTATATAATCTGCTCTTTATTACTCCATGTTCGGAAACCTTTAATCTATGCAAAACTACCAACTCTACCATTTCTTCCCTGGTCATAGGTTGCTCTTTCTTCTCTATACTCCTTTTGTAATAAGGATACCACATTGAATCCATCTTGCAGGCCATTCCGCTTCCATAACGCTCTAAAGATTGAACAACCAAATAGGTAAACCAATGGGTTTGCACTGCATCTCTAAAGCCTCGGCAAGGTTTCGACGGTGCATGATTACAAATATCAGCCATCATTAAAAGTTCTTCTTTTCTTTTGGAATCTTTCTCTTCTTCAGCCATATACCTTGCTAACCGGGCATATCTTTTGGTCCATCTCATTACCGCTTTATCGGCAATTATCATCGCTTTCCACTCATCCATCTTTTTGAGCAAAGTCATAGCTTCCGGTCCATTCCAGGGATTTTGGTGTAGAAATTCATCTTGGGCTTCTTTTAGCTTTTTCTCTATACGGGCTATTATTCCCTCTAAACCATCTTCTAATACAGTTTCATAGGCAGGAATCGGGCTTGAATAACCGGTTACGTACCCTGGTGATTCAAATGAAGTATTAGCATTTATAAGTTCTTTTTCCTCCTCGCTAATATATTTTTCCGCTTTAGCTTGAAGAGTATGAGGCTTCCACCATTCTGCAATTTCTCTAAATTCTTCTTTTTCATCAGGACAATATGGACTATTTAATAAATCAATATTTAAAAAATAGTTACTTTCCTGATAGATGGGCATAAGGTTGGGCTTCTCAGCATGATCCCCAACTAACAGCTCATGGTCCTTTATAAAAATAGTTATATTATCTAATACATTAGCTAAAGCTTTGGCTCTTCTTATAACCCACTCTTCACCATCTGTTTCCTTAAAAGATTGAGTCATATATCTAGCTCTTTCTATTCCTGCTTTGACTCCTTTTTCGACGTATTCTCCTCCTCTGGTATGTTTCCACCAAAGAGTATCTTTTAACTTTCTTGCTCGCTCAGTCATCGGTTTAATCAATTCATCTTGTTTGTCTTTTTCTGTTATACCTTTCATTTTTTTAACCTCCTAAATAAATTTAAAATATTTCGCAAAATAAAATATCCTCCAAATTATTTTTTCTCAAATCTATCACAAGCTGGCATATCTTCCTTAACTGGTCGTAATGTCCAATACTTACATTTTTCATCCTGTTGTGGTAAAAAACAATCTCCTTTACCTTCTGCATAATCCAAATCACTTTGTTTTAGTGGTTTGAAATTTTTACATTCTTTACAAACAGCCATCTTTTCACCTCCTTACTTGTTATTAATGAATCCTTACTGAAATACATCCCCAATCATAAAACTTTTATCATTATATGTTTATTAAATTACTAATCTAAAAAATTAAGCTTACTTTCCTACGCCAACAAGCCCTCCAACAGTTGTGGGGATATTATTCTTTTCTAAAAAATCTTTTATCCACTCTACCTCTTCTTTCTCCATAAATGGTTTACCTTTATAGGCATAATTTGAACCTAAACCTAACTGAATATATTTCTTTTCTGCAGAATTATGAAAAGGTAGAAGATCTACCGCTATAATTGGATTTTCTAAAGCCTGAAGATAATCAACCATCAGTTCAAAATTTTCTTTATTATCATTAAAGCCGGGGATAACTGGAACTCTAATTCTAATATTTGCTTTTATAGCAGACAATTTCTTTAAATTATCTAAAATAAGTTTATTATCTACCCCAATAAACTTTTTATGTATAGTCGGGTCCATACATTTTATATCATAAAGGAATAAATCGGTATATTCCGCTATTTCTTTTAAAATTTCCCATTTACTATGCCCGGAGGTTTCTACTGCGGTATGGATTAGTTCGGCCTTAAATCTCTTCAATAATTCAATACTATATTCCGGGGAGAATAAAGGATCGCCCCCACTTAGGGTGACTCCGCCATTTGAGGTTTCATAAAAAGCTTTATCTCTTAGAACTTCATCAACTACTTGGTTAATAGTTAAAGATTGCCCCACTCTTTCTAAAGCATTAGTAGGGCAAACTTCGATACACTTTAAACATTTATTACATTTTTCTCTATCTATTAAAATAGCTTCTTTTTTTGGAGATTCCCAGCTTATGGCTCCTTGGGGACAATTCTCTATACACCTCCCACACTGTTGACACTTATCTTCGTGGTAGTAAATATCTACTTCTGGAGATTTGGTTTCAGGGTTGTGACACCAGGGGCAATCTAAAGCACATCCTTTTAAAAATATTAAACTTCTTATTCCGGGACCATCATTAACACAATATCTTTGTATTTCAGTAATTAGAGGAACTTTAAGCATTTGTTACTCCTCCTTACATTTATTTATCAAATATTGCAAATATCATATTTGCAAATATCATATTTGCAAATAGCGTTCACATCGTCATCTTAAAAAAAACCAACAAACTTTTTGACTTTTTTGTATTAATTTGTTACATAATTAGTCATTTGATCATTATTTTTTAGATAGTTTAGTAGTATAATTCATTACGACCATTCCCACTTCAAAAACCCCATTTGGAGCGAAATTTCTTCAGCAGCAGCTAAAATTTTTGATATTAATTTATATTTACTTTGTTTGTTTTCTTTATTATAATAACGAAGGCTCGGCCCGCCTATGGTCAGGGTTGCTACTAATTCATTGTAACTATTGAAGATTGGAACAGCTATAGCATTTACCCCGGAATATACTTCTTCTTTACTGATGGCAAATCCTCTTTTTTTTACTATTTCCAACTCTTCTTTTAATTTGCTCATATCTATTTTATATTTATCTATTACCTCTTTTTTCTTCTCATCTGGTAAAAAAGCTAAAAACACCTTTGCTGAAGATCCTTTATCTAACGGCAGCATTGTTCCTCTCTCTAATGAAAATCGGAGGGGATTTGTGCCGTCAACTTTTTCTATAACTATATTTTTATTTCCAATAATTTGAGTTAATATCGATGTTTCTCCAACCTCTTTGGTTAATTTTTCTAATACTGACCTACTAGCTTTGAGTAAATCTATATTACTATAATGGGTTAAGGCGAGACTTAATAGTTCATTTCCACAAAGATATAATTTTTCTTTTTCATCTTTTTTAACTAATCCTTCGTCTACTAAGGTGTTTAAAATTTCAAAAACCACACTTTTCGCTAATCCCAAATGAGAGGCAAGTGCGGTTACCCCCCAACCCTTTGGTTTTTGAACAAAACTTTTTAATATTTGTGCCGTTCTTCTTACAATAATATTTTTTCTTTTTTCAGCCATTTTTTAATTCATTTTATTGTGAACACCTTTCACAATCTATCTTATCAAAGTTATTTTCTCTTGTCAAATATTTTTTCAATAATTTTTTAATCTTTATAATTTGATAAAATAATTTTTCCATATACAGAAATAAATTACATCTTAAATGCTTTTAACTTTATAATCCTAAAGATTATTATCTAACGAATTTTAACCAAATAACTTTTTTAAAAGTGTGCCAAAATTATCAGTTAGCTTGTAAAGATTATTCATCCCCTCAATATCTTTTACTATTGAACCTCTTTCATTTCCAAAAATTGTATTTTCGTAACAAGACCCTACAACATACATCTCATTAACCAACATAAAATTATTCAATTTCCACAAAGCCATACCGCCTCCTGCCCGACGAGCAGTAGTTATTGCTGCTCCTACTTTACCCTTTAATACTGAAGATGGAATATTTTTATAAGTAAAGCCGGGATTATTAGAATTATCTTCAATAGCAGATTTAGCTAAAATATGAAAAAATCGGTTACCCCGAGCTATTAAATCTTGCATTAAAGGAGTGATATTAAAACTATAAACAGGACATGCAAGTATAATTCCCTGAGCAATTGTCATCTTCTCCATAATTTCTACAAGTTCATCATCAATAAGACAATTCCCTGTTTTTTTACAGTTATCACAGGCTCGGCAATGTTCAATCTTTTTATTAGCTAGAGCTATTATTTCGGTCTCAACACCAATCTTGGCCAATCTTTTAGACATAATCTGTAAAGCTAACTCTGTATTACTATTCTTACGATGACTACCTGTAATAGCTATAACTTTAATAGACATATTTCCCCCCTGTTTCTGCAAAAAAGATAATAATTTAAGAAGAATGATAAGGATAAATGTTATCACCGTATTTTTTCTTAACATAATTAGATAGAGGAACTGAATATTCTTCCGGATATCTGTTACCATTCTCCTTAAATAATGCCATTAAGCGACCTATTTCCCATGCAGATTTCATTGCATATTCATTTTTAATTACATCACCAGGTACAGTACCATAGTGAGCAACACATTCAACACATAACATATGAGAATATATAAAAAAGCGCCGTAAGACCCCAGCGGCTGTATCAACCGCCACTCTCGCACCAACTACAATTCCAGCTCCTACCTTGTTAGCAAGTCTTCCGGAAGCAGTATAGGGTAACAACCTATCTAAAAATGCAACCCCCATACCACCAATGGTCCAATAAGTAGGGACTCCAATAACTATGCCATCAGAAGTTACCAATTTTTCGCCAATCTCTTCCATATCATCAATCAAATGACATTTTCCAGATTTTATACACTTCATACAACCATCGCAAAATTGTATTTTCTTATCTCTAACAAAGATAATTTCGCTCTCAGCCCCAGCTTTTGTTGCAGCATCTAAAACTTGTTTAACCAGAATCTCCGAATTCCCTCCAATTCTAGGAGTACATATTACCCCTACAATTTTCATTATTATACCCCCCTAATTATTTATATAGATCACACAATTAAGGTATAGGAATTTTTCAAAATTCCTATACCTTAATTTTATTAAATTAAATAACAATTTACTATCTATTTTATTACTCCAACTTCTTTGAAATACTTCTCTGCACCTGGATGAATGGGCACATCTTTCCAACCCAAAATAGCACTTTCCAACTCTAATGGGCTAAAAGCACTATGTGCTACTTTTAATTCATTTAAGTTATCCCAAACACTTTTAGTAAATTGGTAAACAAGTTCAGCATCTAAATCTTTATGAGCAATAATCATAACAGGAAAAGCTAATGTATTTACTTTTTTATCTACACCTTTATAAGTGCCAGCAGGAATTGAGGTAGGCGCCATTATAAATCCCATATCCTTATTAAATTTATCAGCATTTGGACCTTCTAATGGTAATAAATCTATCCTTTTAGTAACTGCAACTGAAGCAATGTTCGGCATTGGTATATTAGCTATAATAATGGCAGCATCAATTTGTTCATCTTTTAGGGCATCCGCAGAGTCTTTAGTACTCAAAGATGATACTTTGTAATCACCAGATTTTAGACCATAGGCTTCTAACAAGGCTGTAGCAACTCCCCTGGTAGATTGACCTGGAGCTCCTATATTTATTTTCCTTCCTCTTAAGTCTTCAATACTTTTAAAATTATCTTTAGCGTTTACTAAAATGTGTATGGGAGACATTAAAAAGCTAAATAAACCGCAAATATCAGGATATTTAGCATAACCTTTAATTACTACATCATTACTGGCTTCAGCAATAGGTATTGTTTGTTTAGCGATTAAACCTATATTCGCCTCAAAACCTTCTGTAACTTGAGGGAAAATTTTTAAGCCCTCTAAATGCTTATTTGCTACATCAGAAAGAACTCCCCCCATAATATAAGGAGAAGACCCAGAACCAGAGGTGCCCAATGCCCACATAATACCTTCAGCTTTTGCCACAATATTAAAACTAACTATAGTAAAAACCAGCAAGGTTACTAAACACATTTTTAAGATTTTTGCATTATTAATTTTCATTTTTTTACCTCCCTTTTTTATCAATATTTATTTTTGTGGTCAAATCTAACAAATATTATCAATTTAACCATCTTTTGTTTCATTACCTAATCACAATCTTCTATATTTTATATACTATTCTCCCTATTCTTATTCCCCCCCTCAACATTCATTTTAAATTTTATACTCCTTAATTGGTAAATCACTATAAGGAATACTAATAATAATCCACTTATAACCATTAACCACCCCCCTTTTAGATTTATTATCAAAAGACCGGCTATAAATAAAATGATTCTTTCCGGCCAACTTGTTTCATTTATTAACCACCCTTTTATGCTACTTGCAATTGCAATAACTCCAATTGTTACAAGCACAAAAACAAGTAGTATTTCATGCCAACTACCCATCATTAATAATTGGGGATGAAAAATCCATATATATGGAGCGATAAAGACAGCCAAAGCAAAACGGGTTGCTGCTAGGCCTGTCTCAAACCAATCTGCCTTTGCTATGGCTGCAGTTGTAATTGCAACCAAACAAACTGGTGGAGTTAACCCCGATAATATAGCATAATAAAAGACAAAAAAGTGTGCTGCTAATGCTGAAACGCCTAATTGCATCATTGAAGGAGCTATAAAAATAGCTGTTAACAGATATACAATAGGAGTAGGCATGCCCATACCTAAAATCAAGCTTACGATCATCGTAATGAATAAGAGTAATACTAAATTCCCACCAGCTAACGTTATTGCAATACTTGAAAAACGCATTCCTAATCCAGTTAAGGTAACTGAGCTAATAATTATTCCAATGCCTGCACATAATATAGCAATTTTCACAACAGAATAAGCGCCTTCTTCACAGGCTTGCAAGAAATCTTTCCAGCCAAAGTGATTTTCTTTTCGAAAGTAAGTAACTACAATACAACAAATTATAGCTATAAAACCAGATTTTGTAGCACTATAACCTGCTATCATTAATGTATAAACTAATACCAATAAAGGTAATAATAAATGTCCTGAAGATAAAACTACATCCCTTAATTTTGGCAATTTATTCTTATTTACACCTTTTATACCACTACTAACTGATTCAAAATGAATTATCGAAAAGATATTTATGTAATAGATAATTGCCGGAATTAATCCCGCTAAAGCTATCTTTCCATATGGAACCCCGACTATCTCAGCCATAATAAAAGCTGCTGCTCCCATAACTGGCGGCATTAACTGCCCCCCGCAAGCTGCGATTGCCTCTATTGCAGCAGCTATATGACTTTTAAATCCTTCTTTTTTCATCATCGGAATTGTAAAGGAACCTACGGCTGCAGAGCTAGCAAGAGAGCTTCCTGTTATAGTCCCCATTAAAGAACTGCTAATAACGCAAGCTTTTGCCATTCCACCCGAATACTTACCTACTAATGAAAGGGCTATATTGATAAAAAAATCTGTTACCCCTGTCTTGCCCAAAAATACGCCAAACAATATAAAAATATATAGGTAAGTTGAAGACACTGATAAACCAGTGCCAAAAATTCCCTCTGAAGAATATGATAACAAATAAATTAATCGTTCTAAACAAATCCCAGGGTGAGCAAAAAGCCCCGGAAAATATGGACCAAACAACATATATGCTAAAGCAACAAGCATAAGAAAAAAGAAAGTACGATTTGAACGCCTGTTTGCTTCTAATACTAACAATATAACAACAATGCCTATAAAATTATCTAATTTTGTTAAATTTTCCAGATTCTCTATTCTGCCAGCTACTGCTTCATAAAAAAATACTATATATCCAACAGAAAATAAGCTTATAAACACGAGAAGATAGTTGATTATATCTCCTATTTTGCTTTTTAGATTTTTCTTGCTTGCTGGATAAATTATGAAGAACAAAACTAAAACAAAAGTTAAATGTACTGCCCGATGAATAATGGCTGTCTTATAAATACCAAAAGCAGCTGTATATAATTGAAATAAAGAAAGACTGATAGCCAAAACTGTTACCAATTTTTTAAGGTTGCCTGCAAGCGATCTCTTGATTATCTCTTCACTTTGCAAATTAATATTTTTTTCTTTCTTCTTTTTAAATATATTCAAATTAATTTCACCACCTTATTAAAATTTAAACTTGTAATCCTATTTTAAATCCCTCATGTACAGCATCCATAATATTGCCAGGTCTTTGGCAATCCCCTATACAAAACAATTTTGGCACAACATCCCTTAATTTATTCTCTAATTTATCTTCTGCCTTCACTCCTACAGCAATAACAATTGCATCAACCTTGATCGTTTCTTCTGCCCCATTTCTTTCCATTATCACGCCATCGGACTTTATTTGTTTTATACGAGTATTGGTATATATCTTTACCCCATAATCTTTTAAACTTATCATTAGCGGAACTTTAACAGCGTGTACCATATCTCTTGCCACTTCAGGAAGTATTTCAATAACTGTCACCGTTTTCCCTTTTTCTGCCAACCATTCAGCAGTTTCTAATCCTACTTCTCCTCCCCCAATAATAACTATTTTTTGCCCAATATCTGTGTAATCATTTTTGAGTAAATCAAGTGCCCAATAAACATTCTTATTTCCCTTAATTCCCTTAATATCTGGTATAATCCTATTGCCACCCGACGCTAAAATAATCACATCTGCTTTAAATTCTTTAACTGCTTTTTCATTTGCTTCTTTACCTAATTCTACCTGTACATTTAATTGATTAATTTTATTTTTGAAATAATTAACAATTTCATTTAACTCTTGTTTGCGGGGAGGCTTAGCAGCTAATACAATTGTTCCACCTAATTCTCTTTCCTTTTCCCATAGATTAACTTTATGTCCTCTAGTCGCCGCAGTAATAGCCGCTTGTAGCCCTGCAGGACCACCACCAATTATTAAAACTTTCTTTACATCCCTCTTATTTACAGGTACATACCTAAATTCTTTTTTACCTTCCTTTCCTGCCGATGGGTTTAAAATACAGGTAATTGGTGTGCCTTTAAGCACACTTCCTACACAACCATAACAACAGGAAACACAAGGTCGAATATCCTGATATCTACCTTCGGTAACTTTCTGAACCCAATAAGGGTCAGTAATTAAAGGCCTACCCAAGGTAATCATATCTGCTTGATTTTTTTGCAAGACATCTTCTGCAAATTGTGGATGGCGAATTTTATTTCCTACTGCTACTGGTATTGTTACTCCTATTTTAATATTTTCTGCTAAATTAACAATGCATCCCTCGGGGGTACCTATCGGTGCTTCTGCTGAAATAAAATTTTTTTCGTGGAGAACAGCCCCAAATCCAGTAGAAACACTAATAGCTTTAATTCCTGCTAATTGCAGCCTTCTCGCAATTTCCCTAATTTCTAAAAATGAATTCCCGCCCTCAGGCTCTTGACCATTCATCCGAGCAATTAAGGGAAAATCTTCTCCTACTACACTCTTTACTTTTTCGATAATTTCTAAAACAAACCGCAAACGATTTTCTAAACTCCCCCCATATTTATCCTGTCTCTTATTAGCCCAAGGAGATAAAAATTCACCACATAAATACATATGAGCACAATGTATACTAATAAGATCAAATCCAGCTTCTACTGCCCTTCTCGCCGCCTGGCCAAATTTTTCTATAATTTCTTCAATCTCTTCTTCTCTTAGCTCTCTCGGAGTAACTTGCCCAGGGAAGGGATGGGCTATCATTGATGGTGCAACGGGTATTTGACCTCGAGTGACTTCTAAGTAACCATTTTCTAAAGTCACACGACCTGCCCTTCTACCTGCATGGGAAAGTTGAATTGCTGCTTTAGCACCATGTTTTTTTATAGCTGTACCAAGTTTTTTAAGCAGAGGTATATATTTATCATCATCAATTGCTACAGGATTTTTGGCATTATTTCCTATTGGAAAATCAACTATGCCATCTTCGACTGTAATTACACCTACTCCCCCTTTTGCTCGTTCTTCATAAAAATCAATCATCTGCTCAGTAATAAATCCATCTTTGGCAAAATTATTAGTCATTGGTGCCATAATTACTCTATTTTTAATTTCTAAATTACCAATCTTAATTGGTGAAAGTAACTTCATTTCCTATCCTCCCTATTATTATTTTTCAAAACTGCTTTTATTGACCCAAGGGTACAGAATATCGCGAGCATGCCCTTAAGTATTTACAACACCCCAAATAATTTCACTTGTACCTATGTGAATAATATTTCTTGCGCTTTTTTAACTTTTAAGTAGAATGCTGTTCACATCTTTATATAAACATACGACATCTATTTAAAAAATCCTTCTTTTTTTTGAAATTTTTTTTATTTTTTCCTGAAAGTTTCTGTAAGCCTGTTCGTGTCAACAACTTGTGGGTACTTTTCCTTACCTCAAAAATTAGGGAAATTAATTCAAGTTACAGAGTAAGCGATGATAAGTAAATTCTAACAGTAAAATGAGCATAACAATAGCAATACATTCTAATGATACACTCCTATATCTTTTTGTTCATCATTTAATTAACCAATACTAACTAGCTCCTTTAATTGTTTCACCCAGCTCCTGTCCTGGTGGGGGCCTACCAATACCGGAAGAGAATACTGTTTATCATATTTATCCTCTTTTGACAGGTGAACTTCTTCTTGAGGTTTAATTTGTTTGAAGATCAGCTCCTCCTCTTTGATAGGCCAGAAATCATCCCAGTCATTCTTTGGCTAAATTCAGAGCTCCGGAAGGGCTCTAGCTCATGCCTCTTTTTTTGAAGCGGTTGGCCAAGATCTTATCGATATTACCCTCAATGGCTCCCAGGGTATCCACAGGCAATCCTTTCTCTTTGAGGCGATCTACGGCATGGATTCCCTCAGCGTTGTTGGTAATGTAGCTTGATAGTTCATTTAATTCATCTTTTTTCTGGGGATTCTTTCCTTTTTCTTCTTCTAATAACAGAAGAGCTGCTGGGATATTGCCTTCTTGTAAGAGAAGACTTACCTGGGATTTTTGGCTTCGGTTATAGGAGAGTGTCTGGGTTAGTTTCCGTTTTAAGTGAAAGGGACACAGCTGATAGATGCAATTGGGGAAATAATCTTGGGCTCCTTCTTTGATCCAGGGTCATACACCTGGTATTTCTCTTCGGCAAGTAAGCTCACCTGAGCCATAAATTCATCTGCTGGGCCAAGACCGGCATAGGC
>DJVR01000038.1 GCA_002441285.1 Candidatus Atribacteria bacterium UBA6251
TTAAGGAAAGGAAGAAAAAGAGGGGGACTTTCCAACTGTGGAAAGCGCAGCAAATATCTCTTGACCCTCCTGGGTAATATCTCCTACTCTAAGCATCTCTACCGGGACCAAACCGTTGTCTGCTGGATGAAGCCCTCAAATCAAGCTCTACCCCAGTTAAATCAGATCCCATATCCTGCGGGAAGCTCTAATGCCAGAAAACTCAAAGACAGATTAGCCTATGCCGGTCTTGGCTCTGGTAAGGAAAGAATCCCCAGAAAAAAGATGAATTAAATGAACTATCAAGCTACATTAATGACTGGGATGACTTCTGGCCGGGTGAACCAAAGGTGATCTTCAAACAGATTAAGCCCAAAGAAAAATACCGTTTCCCCAAAGAGGATAAAGATGACCGCAGATATTCTCTTCCGGTATTGGTAGGTCCCCACCAGAACAGGAGTTGGGTGAAACAATTAAAGGAGCTAGTTAGTATTCATTAATTAAATGATGAACAAAAAGATATAGGAGTGTATCATTAGAATGTATTGCTATTATTATGCTCATTTTACTGTTAGAATTTACTTATCATCGCTTACTCTGTAACTTGAATTAATTTCCCTAATTTTTGAGGTAAGGAAAAGTACCCACAAGTTGTTGACACGAACTAGGCAATTCGAATTATTGCCATAATAATAACTATTTAGTATAATGTAAAAAGTCGGGGCGTAGTGCAGTTTGGCTAGCGCACCTGAATGGGGTTCAGGGGGTCGGAGGTTCAAGTCCTCTCGCCCCGACCATAATTTAGATATATTACCACACTTAAAAAGGTTCAATAAAAAATCTCGTTTATAGTAGGTTTCTTTTATCATGCATACATTAATTAACATTTACCTATTTTATAAGGCTATAAGCTTATATACTTAATGCAAAATTATTTTGGATATAATATTAGATGTCAGAGAGCGTTACTCTAACTATGCTATCAAAGATTGGAAATAGTGTTAAGGATAAATATGATTGGAGATAAGGACAGATATACCGTTCTTTCAGAAGTTGCTCTAAGAGTGTTACGAGAATACTGGAAGGTGGTATAGATTTGCGATATATTCAAGAGTTGCTTGGACATAAGAATTCGAAAACTACAAAAATTTATACTCACGTCAGCCAGCGGGATATAGGGCGAATTAAATGCCCTTTGGATTTTGGGAAGAAATGAGAACAACAAAAAGTTGCAATTCGAGGCTTCACCTAGAGTCGTGCATAAACGAAGTACTTCGTAAAATATGCCAATTTGGGAGTATAAACGAAGTAGTTCAGTTATTTTAAGTTATATTAAATGGCGAATCCTGTTATGGAGGCAATAAGATGGACATTAGCCGAATAAATAAAATAGTAAAAACTGATATTAAAGAAGATCTAAAAAAAGTCTTTCCTCAAGTTTTTGAGGATAATAAGATTAATTTTGAAAAATTAAAAGAATTATTAAGCAGTGAAATTATTGAAAAAGAAGATGATAGATTTTACTTTAACTGGGCGGGGAAAAGCAAATTCTTTAAACTTATTCAATCTCCCGCTTATGGAACCTTGAAGCCAGATAAAGAAGAATCCGTTGATTTTGATAATACAGAAAATATTGTTATTGTCGGGGAAAATTTAGAAACGCTTAAATTATTGTTTAAACCATATTTTGGTAAAGTGAAAATGATTTATATTGACCCGCCTTACAATACAGGCAAAGATTTTATTTATAGAGATAATTTTAAGGAACCATTAAAAGACTACTTAGAGAAAACAGGACAGATTGATAGCGAAGGGAATAAACTTACTACTCGCACTAAAGCAAGTGGTAGGTATCATTCTGACTGGCTAAATTTTATGTATCCCCGGTTGTTTTTGGCGAGGAGTTTGTTGAGAGAAGATGGAGTAATTTTTGTGTCTATTGACGACAACGAAGTTCATCACTTACGAATGTTGATGGATGAGATTTTTGGAGAAGAGAATTTTGTAGCAATTATGATTTGGCATAGCAAGGGTGGAGCAGGAACAGACCCGAAAACTTTATCAATTGAGACCGAATATGTGTTACTATATGCGAAGAATAAAACAAATCTTAAATTGAATAAATATACTTATGATACCTCTGATTATAACTTAAAGGATGAATATTTTGAAGAAAGAGGATTTTATAAGCTGAATAAATTAGATAGAAAAAGTTTGGGCTATATCTCAAGTTTAGATTTTCCAATAGAAATAGATAGACTGGTTGCAATACCTGGAGGAACGAAGGAAGAAAACAAAAGGAAAATTTGGCGGTGGAGATGGAGTAAGGAGAAAGTAGAATGGGGAATAAAAAATGGTTTTATTGTATTGAAAGAAGATAAAAATAGTATTGTCAATGCGTATTACAAAATTTACGAAAAAGTAGATAACGAAGGTAATCCAATTGAAAGAACACGACCATATGATAACTTAATCCCAAATGGAATAACTACTTCTGACGGCACAGCAGAAATTGAGAATATTTTTGGATTAAGAATTATGGATTATCCTAAACCAACAGAATTAATGTCTCATTTAATTGAAATTGCTTCAAATACTAATGATATCATCCTCGACTTTTTCGCCGGTTCTGGCACAACAGGACATGCTGTCTGGGATTTAAATAGAGAGGATGGTGGCAATAGAAAATTTATCCTCGTCAATTTGGATGAAGAAGTACAGGATGAGAACATCAGAAAGGATTTTCCAACGGTTGCTGACATTTGTATTGAGAGGTTAAAAAGAGTTTCAGAAAAGTATAAAAAAGAAAATGAAGAGCAACTTATAAATAATCAACAGGATTTTGGATTTAAGGTTTTTAAACTTGATAAATCAAACTTCAATCTTAAGGACGAGTTTGAAATTCAAGAAGGAGAAAATGTTGAAGAATTAAAAAAGAAATATTTAGAATGGCTTGGGCTGTTTGTTGACCAACCATT
Organism: Candidatus Atribacteria bacterium UBA6251; assembly: GCA_002441285.1. Classification (GTDB taxonomy): domain Bacteria; phylum Atribacterota; class Phoenicimicrobiia; order Phoenicimicrobiales; family Phoenicimicrobiaceae; genus UBA6251. The sequence continues at coordinate 2,958 of DJVR01000038.1, forward strand.
AGTTTCTGGCTGGCAAAAGATTGATGTTATTTATGAGGTAATGTTGAAAGAAGGCTTAAATTTAAACTCTAAGATTGAGCAGGTAGAGATTAAAGAAAATAATTTTTATTATGTCAAAGATACAGAGCAAAATTTAGAATTTTATATCTGTCTTGAAGATGAGATTAGTAATGAGGCAGTTGAGGAAATAAGAACTTCAAAATATAAAGGAAAAATGTTTATCTTTTTAGACAAAGCCTTGACGGATAACGATAAAATAAATTTGAGCGCTTTTGTCAGATTAAAGGTAATATAAAATGTTAAAACTAAAATTTGACCCCAAGTTAGATTTCCAGATAGATGCTATAAGTTCTGTAGTGGATTTATTTAAAGGGCAATCCAAGAAGCCTTTTGATTATACTTTTCAAATCATTCCTAATTTATTAGACCTTCCCAAAGAAAAAATCCTTGAAAATTTACAAGAGATTCAAAAGAAAAATGGACTTTCTGATGCAGTCGATTTGAAAGAACCTTACAATTTTACTATTGAGATGGAAACAGGGACTGGAAAAACTTATGTCTATTTAAGAACTATCTTAGAATTAAATCAGAAATATGGATGGACAAAGTTCATTATTGTAGTTCCATCGGTTGCTATAAAAGAAGGCGTTTTAAAAGCCTTGGACATTACAAAAGAACATTTTAAACAGTTGTATGAGAATTTACCTTATACCTATTTCTCCTATAAGTCTGATAATCTCGTAATGGTTCGGATGTTCGGTCAGGATACTAACCTTCAGATTATGGTTATTACCAGAGATGCTTTTAATAAAGACATAAATATTATTCACAATATTCACGATAAAATGGGAGATAAACCAATTGAAATTATCAAAAAAACAAAGCCTATTGTTGTTCTTGATGAGCCTCAAAAGATGGGCGGTGAAGCAACGCTATGGGGCTTGTCTGAGTTGAACCCTCTGTTTGTCTTACGCTATTCAGCCACCCATAGAGATATTTACAATCTTGTTTATAAACTAACTCCTTATGATGCATATAATTTCGGATTAGTTAAAAAAATAGAGGTATTGTCTATTACAGAAGAAGGAGACCCAAGCAGTAAAAAAATTATTTTAGACAGAATAGAATCAACATCAAGTGGCTTAAGAGCAAAAGTTAAGGTTTTTGTTAATACCAAAGACGGTATAAAGTTTAAGATGATAACGATTAAACATGGTGATGATTTAGCAAATAAAACAGCTAATTCTTATTATGATGGCTTTATTACAAGTGAAATAAACAAAGGTGCAGGGTATATCTCCTTTTCTAATGGTGTGAAAATTTATGAAGGAAAATCTTCAATGGATGAAGATGAGATAATTCGTTTTATGGTAAGAGAAACAATAAGAGAGCATTTAGATAAAAAGAAACAGTTAAATCCTAAAGGGATTAAAGTGTTAAGTCTGTTTTTCCTAAATAGAGTTGATGATTACCTATTGGAAGAGGGGATTGTCCGACGGATGTTCGAAGAAGAGTTTAACAAATTTATTGAGAATGGATTTAATGAATTTTCAAATTTAGATGTAAAGAAGGTTCATAGCGGTTATTTTTCAAAGATGAAAAGAGATAAAAGTATTGAAGAAGATGAATCAGCATACGATTTGATTATGAAAGATAAAGAAAGATTGCTTTCATTGGAAGAACCTGTTGAATTTATTTTTTCTCATTCTGCATTAAGAGAGGGCTGGGATAACCCGAATGTATTTAATATTTGCACGCTTGCTTACTCTACTTCAGAGATTAAAAAGAGACAGGAAATCGGGAGAGGTTTAAGATTACCAGTTGACCAGGATGGGAATAGAATTCAGGATAGAGGTATAAATTTACTGACTGTGATTACAAATGAAAGTTATAGGGAATATTTAGAAAGATTACAGATAGAATACCGAGAAGAAGCAGGTGTTGAAGCACCGCCTGTTGAAGAAGGAAGGCAAAAGGTAAAAATAAGGCGTAAAGACAAGGTTATTCAAGGAGATTTGTTTAAAAATTTATGGAATAGAGTATCTCCTAGAGCAAAATATATCGTAAATATAGATAGTAGTAAATTCGTAGAGCAAGTATTGAAGGAAATACAAAAAATTGAGATAAAACAGCCAGAAATAAGCATTAAAAAAGTTAGAGTAGATAAAATCAAATCTGAAGATATTGAGGAGGAATTTATTAGAGAGACATCGGAAAAAACAAAGATAACCAAAATCCCTAATCTTATAAAATTTATCGAAAAAGAAACCGGTTTAACCAAAAATACAATATTTAAAATATTAGAAGGTTGTAATAACCTGAATCTTTTATTTTTGAATCCTCAAAAATATCTAGAAAAGGTTATAGAAGTTATTAAAGAGTGTAAAAAATCATTTGAAGTTGAGGGTATCAAATATATTAATTTGGAAGAAAGTTATGATGTTGGTCTTTTAAGAGAGGAAGTAGTGAGTTACGGTAGTCGTGTGTTAAAAGTGAAAAAATCAATTTATGATGAGATAATTAAAGAATCGGATATAGAAGAAGAGTTTGCTAAGGCACTTGATAAAGACTCACGGGTAAAATTATTCATAAAACTACCTGATTGGTATACAATAGAAACACCCGCAGGGAATTACACACCTGACTGGGCGATTGTGGTAGAAAAAGTTCAGGATGGCGTAACTTTCGAAAAAGTTTACTTTGTGGTTGAAACCAAAGGAACTAATAATATCTATGAATTGAAAACCGAAGAAAAAATTAAGATAAGAAGTGCCGAAAAGAGATTTGAACTTATAAGAGATTCAAAATTTGTCGCTCCTGTTAAGGATTTTGATAGTTTTGAAAGTCAATGGTGAAATAAAATATAAGTATAAATCTAATATGGATTCGCCACTTCACATAACAGCGGATAAAAGGCTACAGTGCTTCGCACCTTCGCCCAAATTGCCCTCGGCAACTTCTTTTATCCGCGAAACGTTATACATCATGCCTAAGAGGTAAGAAGTGAGAATGGATACTACAATAATAGCAGCCATAATTGGAGCAATTGCCACAGTGCTGGTAGCCATCATCGTTATCCTAAGCCACAGACGTAAAGTTACTACAAGTGTACAACAACACTTTGAGAAGTCAAAGGTACTGAGGCTCGGGTATTTTTTGGCGGTGATAGAGGCTTATTTGGATGCTCAAAGAATAGGGATCGCCTCAGAGTCTCTATCATATGCTTTTAACGCACAGAGTAAAAGGGCTTATGAGATCGCAAAAATTTTAGGAGTATCAGTCAACCCTGATGCAAATGTATTGATAAAGGACTTGCCCCTCAAACTTGATACAAAACCGATTACCGTCAAAAATACATTCAGAATTGGCAATATTGTTGGTCGTGTTTATTTTTATGCCATCAGTTTAATAACAACTGGCTCTTTCCCACCAATTGATGATAACATTGAAAGACTCCGAGATACAGAACAACTGCTGGGAGAAGCAGACTTGCCTTCTGACTTTCTTAAGCCATACCGAACACTGTGGAAAGAGGCATTGCAAGAGGCTCATAAAGGAAAATTTTGTGTCATTGATGAACAAATGGAGATGGTATTGGATCAACTGTGCAAATCCATTGAAACTGATACTTGGCACGGCGTATAACACGGTGTTTGTGGTAAGCTTTGCTTCCCCAAATCCCGACTATCGTCGGGACCCCACAAATACCGGAAACGTTATACGCAATGCCGTATCCAAGGAATATATTAGAGAAATAGGATGTAAAATGCGAAATTTACTGGAGGTGTAAAATGTTAAAATTAAGAGGGCTTTATTATATCACGCATGCTGATAATCTTCCTTCAATTTTGGATAAAGGGATTTTGTGCCATAAACGCATCCAGGAGGAGAAAATCCAATTTACTCCTATCTACGACGAGGAAATTGTTGAAAGCAGAAAAAATATTAAGATGCCCGACAATAAAAGTTTATGGAATTTTGTAAATCTCTATTTTCAACCAAGAAACGCTATGTTATATCGTGTAGCATTCTTCAGTAGAAAAAACATTGATGATATCATTATTATTGGCATTAAGAGCAGCATCCTAGAAAGACCAGATATCTTCGTTACAACTGGTAATGCTGTAAGTCCACATTCAGAAATTCTGACCGCATCAGAAGCAAAAAAGAATATTAAAAATATAAAGGCAAAAACTGAAAAAGAATGGTGGGCATCTGAAGATGGTTCTAAAAGAGAGTTAATGGCTGAATGTTTACTTCCAGACAGAGTATCTCGTGACAATATTCAGGAAATCTATGTGCCCAGTCGTAATGTTATAAATAAAGTAAAATCTATAACTAGAGACCCAAAAATTCCTGTCATTCCAGAACCATCCCTGTTTTTTCTCCCTTCTCGAAAAATTGATCTCACTAAAAATCTTTCTCTTGTTGAGGGAGATATGTTTTTCTCAAGAAGCCAAACGCTTACTATAAGCGTTAATACTGTAGGTGTCATGGGAAAGGGGCTTGCGTCAAGAGCTAAGTATCAATTTCCTGATGTGTATGTGGCTTATCAGGATTTATGCAGAGACAAAACTCTCAAAATGGGTAAACCTTATCTTTATAAACGAGAAACATCATTAGATTATATATTAGCGGATGAAGCGCAAAGATTATCAAATATAAATTTGGAAACCTGGTTCCTCCTTTTCCCTACAAAACGTCATTGGAAAGAGATGGCAGATATTAAAGGTATTGAAGAGGGGTTGAAATTTGTTGTTAACAATTATAAAAAGGAAGGTATAAAATCTTTATCTATACCAGCACTTGGATGTGGACTTGGCTGGCTGGATTGGGGAACAGTTGGACCATTACTTTGCTGTTATTTACAGGAATTAAATATACCAGTTAATTTATATCTACCTGTAGAAAGAAAAATTCCCGATGACCAGCTTTCTAATGACTTCTTATTAGGAAAGAATTTATGAACATAGAAAAATACCTTACCCTAAACAGATACTTACTGAGACACGGCACAACGTATAACACAGCATGAAAGGTTCGTGCCTTGCGGCGCTTACCCAAATTTTTGCTAAGTAAAAACTTCTTTTATGCTGGGAACGTTAAGTGACATTGGGCTTCGGGGCGATGATGATTATGAAAATAACATTTGAAGAATTAGCTGAAATCATTTTCAAGGAAATAATACCAAAACTGGAAAATAACGTCGGGGTAGGAATATTTGCTAAATAGAGGGCAAAATTTGAAGGTTGGTTAAAAGTAGAATTATGCGAAAGTTTATCAAAATGTTTTCCAGCTATCACTCCAGAAAGGGATAGAATCGATATTACTTTTGATGATTGGGCAATAGAACTTAAAACTGTCAATACTAACTACAGATATGAAAACGTCGAGAACAAAACACGACCAATTACCAAGAATATTCAAGGAGTAATCGATGATATCAAAAATCTAAAATCGACTGATTATGCTAAAAAAACTATCTTGTTCATAGTCTTTCCCGCAACTCACAGTCATAGAAATTGGAAAATTCACTTACAAAAATTCTCCGGATTATTAAAAGATATGAAATATAAAGAGTTTAGATTCAAAAACGACGCCCCGGGGGTGATATATTTTGGTTCAATACAATAACGTCCCTCCGCCCAACGTTACGGTGCTTCGCATCATTCCCCTATCAGGGTCACTTAACAGCGAACATACGGCTACGCTCAAATTCGGCAAAGCCGAACTTCGTATAGCCCGATTCCGTTAGATGAAATCGGGCGGAGCGGTAGCTCGGAAAGAAAATATTTAAAAATAGGAAGTGATAAATTATGAATATGAATCAAAAACATGAAAAGGAAAAACGATTGTGGATGTTGGGATTTCTGGGTTTCTTAGGATTCTTAGGATTTTAAGAATTTGAATACCACAATCCCTGGTCTCTGTTCCTATTCTGCCTCTTTAGCCTCTTTTCTTATTTCAGATACTATAAAGAAGAACTCAAATATCTGGGCTTACTTGGAATAATCGGTTTAATGGTAGCGATACGGGGGATTGTAGGTTTAATTGGGGAGCAGGCTCGGAACGCAGGCATAAGAATTTAACTCAAGAAAAAATTGCCAGACAGCTTGGAATTTCCCAACCAGCAGTCCGCCTGAAGTTATTGGTTTTTTAATTGCTGCAAAGTCAATATTACGATTTGGTGAGATTCGCTCTCCAGATAGTCGAAAAGAGGCGGAATATATCTTAATAAAAAATAGGGATCCATCCTATTTCTTAGATAAGTGATATTGCAAGACCTGACCCCTATATCACATCTAAGAAGAAGAAAGCATTAGTGGTTATCTCCAAGAAGATAGTAACGGTGATCTATAACCTAATAAAAAAGCAGACAGAATACCAGGCAGAATTAGTACTTGGTGAGTTTAGAAAGAACCAGATAAGACAAGCTGCCTAAAGAATTAAGAAACCAAAGACCGATAAGGCGGAGATAAGAAGGATTCCTCCATTAGGGCATGACCCAGTAATAAAGCTTAAAAGCTATCTCCGCTTTTATCCCTAAAACAGAACGAAGGAATGTAAGGGCATAGACCCCGAGAGTTATGATAGGGTAAGTTTTAGGATAATATCGGCCAATAGATTCGAAATTCTTCGCATTCCTATGAATGACGGAGATATTTAAAGAAAAACTTTCAAAAAAAGAGATAGGAGGAAATTATATTGATTATTACAATTTTTTAATAAATCCGTGGACGACCAGTTGTTCCCTAGTTCATAGCTAGTGGTGTAGGGAATGATTCGGATTTCAAATTAAATCATTCAGATTGGAAATTATTCTAATCTTCTTCCTTACTACTTCGATTAATAAAATATTTAAAAACTATAAGCCCTTTATTTAAGGGTTTTCTATTTTTTTTAAAAAAGAAGGATTTTTAAAAGATTTGTTGAATATAAAAGATATAAAGAATGAGCTAAAAGAAAGTTTGAAGCCTTCTTGGAAGTCCAAAGTTCCAGCCTAACTGATATTTTTAATATATTTGGCTTTATGAAATTAGTAGAATACACCTGCACGATTTTAACTAAAAGAGAGGTATTTTATATTTTAAAGAATTACCAGGCATTAAAAGAATATACCGGGGTTAGAGGAGGATAAATAAATGATTTCTGTTATTATTGTTCTGTCATTATGTGTAGTGATGGGAATGTTTTTAGGAACTATGGCTAAAAATAAGTGATATAATTATTGGAGATGGTTTTTTCTTGGTTGCATACCTGCCATTTTTCCTTTTGCTTTTATCTGGATAATTATAATAAAACCAGCGACTTTTCTAGAATTCAAAGATACGGAAATATTGAATGATAAAGATAGTAAGTTTATAAGAAAAATGAAAGAGTTTGATAGGACGCATAAATAAAATTAATTCATAAAGTCTGGTGGTAGATGGCAAATAAAGAAAAAGGGGGTTTTAGTGTGAAAATTAAATGCCCACGATGTGGTTGCGAAAATTATTTTACTGGTCTTGAAGAAGGCAATAAATTTTGTAGTAATTGTAATGAGCCACTTTTTGAGAAAAAAACACTATTGTTTAATAGCTTTGAGGAGATTTCAGATGCAGCATTTGATGCAATAGCAAATGATAGAAGTACTAAAGATATTTTAACTATTTTAAAACAGGGAGTGAACTTAATTGATGGATCTACTTCTGAGGATATTGAGAGTTTGAATATTATAGCCTCTTTGTTAGCTTGTCCAAGATTTAGAGAAATGGAAACTGCGGTTAAGTTTTGGGAACGTATTGTAGAATTAGAACCTTTAAATTTTAGTGCTCTAAAATGTCTGGTTAGTTTTTATATTCAGCAGAGTCGGAATGAGGATGTGTACCAAAAGGGTAAATTGCTGCTAAAATCTGATTATAGAAATGGTATTGTAAAAGATAAAAAAATAGTGCGGTTGATGGGGTCATCCGCTAAAGAATTTGGTGTCCAAAATCCAGAAAAATCTACATCCGATTTATATGGTTTTCTTGGAGGCTTTTACTCTGACCATAATGACTATGCTCTGGCTATTACTGCATTCAATATTGCATTGGAAATTGATCCAAATAATATAGATGCTCTCAACAACATCGCGGTTACATTCTTCCGCAAGAAAGAGTATTCTGAAGCATTAAAATATTACAAGAAGTGTCTGGAGTTTACTCCATATGAACTTCAAAAAGAATACAGAGAGTCAATGGAGAAGCACACAATTGATCCCGCAAGCGCAAAGGGGATCCAAGCAAAAGCAAAAATAAAGCAAATGATAAAAGAAGCTGAGTCCGAGATACTATTCAATATTGGGGAATGTTTATTAATGCTAAATAAAATGGATGATGCGAGAGATGCGCTCCGGAAGTCAATTGAGAAAAGTGAAAAATTTCCTCATAGAGATTTGTCAGAGGTTGTTGAAGAGATATTAGCTGAACTTCGGAAGAAGTACAGATAAAGTTTAGTCAATAATTGGGGCTATTGTACTAACTTAATAATTTGATAACTTTTTATAATTATTGTAAAGAGTCTGATAAGTTTATATTCCCAACGTCTTCTAAGATGATTAGAACCTGATAGGAGATAATCCTTTATTACATTTTTACCATATTTTAGCAAATTATGGTATGTCAAATATAAAGAATCAATACCTTATGCCTACCAAAATAAAAAAGTAATAGAAAGGAGATTGATTTATTGGGGTTTTTTAAGAAGAAATTATATATTAATAGATTAACTGCTACTTATCGTATGGTTTATAATTGTGATGATATGACTGCTTTCAAGAATTTAAGGAATAACTATATCGAACAAGAATTAAAACAAATTTTAGATAATTTGTTAAAATATGAAAAAGAAGGTCATCTTAAAACAATACTTATACTTCAACCTCCCTTTAAAGAAAAAATAGGTATAAGAAGAATATGAAAAGATGGTGGATAATGGGTTTCGCAATTTTAAATAAATATGACCACATCCCATTTTCTTAGACAATTATTATTTTGTTTTTAAATTAAATAAATTGTATTAATTTCATGATGTGTTTACACATTGCCGTTCTTTCCTATACTAAAGATGATACTATTTATCTCGGTTCCGGTAAAGCATATTTTCGCTTACTATCCAGAAATTTCTGGTAAGGGATCTTTCCCTTTAACCGGTAACCCTGATTCGTTCTTTTAAAATTGTAATAGTAGATGAAACTATCCAGATCATCCTGTAACTGATCAATAGAGGTATACACATTCTTGA
>DJVR01000032.1 GCA_002441285.1 Candidatus Atribacteria bacterium UBA6251
CAATGCCCTCTTCTAAAACATCCATCGCCTCTTCTAATTGTTCATCAGTTATAACTAAAGAAACCAGCATTCTTAATACATTTTTATTAATTCCGGCGGTGGGAATCAAAACACCATTTTTGGCACAATACTGAACAATCTTTTCAGTTTCTTCAGTGGCTGGCTCTTTACTCTTTCTATCCTTTACCAGTTCCACCGCCACCATAGCACCTAATCCTCTTACCTCCCCGATAAGAAAGTATTTCTTTTCCATAGCTCTGAATCTTTGTTGTAACAATTTTCCAATTTCTACTGCTCTGGCCAGGAGATTATCCTCCTGAATAATTCGAATTACCTCCAGTGCTACCTGACAACTAATGGGATTACCAACATAGGTTCCCCCAATACTACCAGCCGGTAAAGCATCACCTATCTCTTTTCTGGCAATGACCGCAGAAAGAGGTAATCCTGAGGCGAGAGATTTTGCCAGACAGATAATATCAGGCTCTATTCCCCAGTGTTCAATAGCAAAAAATTTGCCTGTTCTACCCATTCCACATTGAATTTCATCAGTAATCATCAACATCCCATACTTATTGCCTAATTCTCTGATAAGTTCTAAAAATCCATTAACCGGTATATTAAAACCACCTTCACCCTGAATCGGCTCTACCACCATAGCGGCAACTGTCTCAGGATTAACCATATTCTTCATAGTTCTTTCTAAATCTTCTATTCTTAGAGAAGGATGATAAGGTGTCGGAAATGGTAAGCGATAAATCTCAGGAGCAAAGGGACCAAACTTATATTTGTAGGGTATTGCCTTATGAGTCATAGTTAGTGTTAAAAGTGTTCTCCCATGAAAAGAGTTTTCAAAGACAATAATCGCTGGCCTTCCAGTGACACCACGGGCTATCTTTACTGCATTTTCTATTGCTTCTGCCCCACTGTTAAATAAAGCCACACCTTTGGCGTTATCACCAGGGGCAAGTTGACATAACTTTTCGCTCAAAGAGACAAATGACTCATAGGGAACAGCAGTAAAATCAGTATGGGTAAATTTCTCTGCCTGTCTTTTAATAGCAGAAACAATAGCCGGGTGAGTATGACCTACTACCAGGCAACCCCATCCTCCAGTTAGATCAATATATCGATTTCCATCAACATCTGTTACTAAAGCTCCTTCTCCATATTGAATATAGCCAGGGGAAAGGGAGTTACCTATTGGTGTTAATACGTATTTTTTTCTCTTTTTAGCAATTTCTTGAGATTTGGGGCCAGGAATTTCAGTTTTTAAAGAAATAAACTTCTTCATAACTGTTATCTCCTTTGCCTTAAATTTTATTTTAATTCTACTAATAAATTTTAAATATCTAAAATTAACCTCCTAAGGTGGCTATCATCACCGCCTTTATGGTGTGTAACCGATTTTCAGCCTCATCAAAAACAACAGAATGTTTACTGCGAAAGACTTCATCGGTTACTTCCATAGATTTTAATCCATATTGGTCAAAAACTTCCTGCCCTATCTTGGTATTGGTATCATGATAGGAAGGTAAGCAGTGCATAAATATTACCTCTGGATTTCCAGTGTCCTCAATCATCTTCCTATTCACCTGGTAATCTTTTAATAATGCTATTCTTTCAGCCATTTTATCTTCTTCACCCATGGAAACCCAGACATCGGTATAAAGAACATCCGCTCCTTTGACACCCTTAGCAATATTATCAGTTACGTGGATAGTTGCCCTTGATTTTTCCGCCATTTTTTTTGCCTCACTCCATAAATCATCTTTAGGAAATAAGGACCTGGGGGAAACGATTCGAAATTCCATTCCCATAATTGCCGAAGTAATAAGTAAAGAATTAGCCATATTATTTCTTCCATCTCCTAGATAAACCAGGACTACTTTCTCCAATGGCTTTCTAACTTTTTCTCTGATAGTCATTAAATCAGCCAGAACCTGGGTGGGATGATAGAGGTCTGTTAAACCATTCCAGACCACTGCTCCAGAATATTTGGCCAATATTTCCACTGATTCCTGTTTAAACCCTCGAAATTCTATTCCATCATAATAACGGCCTAAAACCCGGGCAGTATCTTCCATTGACTCCTTGCTACCCATTTGAGAACCTGTTGGCCCTAAGTAAGTAACATTAGCCCCTTGATCAAAGGCGGCTACTTCAAAGGCACATCTAGTTCTGGTGGAAGTCTTCTCAAATATCAAAACAATATTCTTTCCCTTTAACCTTTGCCGTTCCCTACCACTATATTTTTCCTTTTTAAGGGAAATAGCCAATTCCAGTAAAAACGAAATTTCCTCTTTACTAAAATCTTTTAAAGTCAACAAATGACGGTTTCTTAAATTAATAGGCATAAATCTTTCTTTCCTTTTCTCCCTATTTTGCTCTATTTTTAAATCGGGTAAATAGCTAATAAAAACTACGTTCTTATCTAAAGAATAGGATAAATAATTTAGAAAGTCAATTATATCAACAAGATATTCAGGGGGCTTCACCCCCTGAAACCCCTCAAAGATAATACAATTCAATAAAAATTCTATCTTGTTTTGCCAACAAGATCTTCAAGGGGAAAAATTCCCCTCTTANNAAAAGCAAAATATATTGTTACTTATTTAATAAATAATAATCATCGAATACATTTTTATGTGAGGCAACAGAATCATATTATTTTATAGTATCGAAATTTTTTGAAATTCCGATACTATAAAATAATATAGATAACATGAATTAATAAACTAATGGTGGATAAATCTTCAAAATTACGGTAGCAATAAATTTATTATTTAAACAAATGAACAAAGATACCACTTCGCACTTTTGGTTCAAACCAGGTAGATTTAGGAGGCATAATTTGCCCTCTTTCTGAAACCTCCATTACTTCCTCTATAGAAGTAGGAAAGAGGGTAAAGGCAATTCTGGCTCCCTGCTGGATTCCTTTTTCTATTCTAGTTAAGGCATCGTTCCCGCCTATAAATTCAATTTTACTACTTTTTTGTACTTCCTTAATTCCTAATAAGGGATTTAATACTTTATTTTGTAATAAGGATACATCTAACTTATCAATAATATCTAATTTTTCGGTATCAAAATTATTCTCTTTAAAAAATAATCGATACCACTGCCCAGCCAGATTCAGGCCAAATTCATGTTTTTGAGCAGGTAAAAAAGGGTTATTGGGGGTAATTTTTTCCACTTTAAATATACGCTCTATGCTTTTTAAAAAATCATGTTCAGAAAATCCATTTAAATCTTTCAGCAGCCGATGATAACCAGTTATTCTAATCTGATTATGTGGTATCAGCACCGCTGGAAAATATCTGTATTGTTCATCCCCATCTTTATTTTCTCTCTCTACTGATTTTTGATCTCTAATTCGAGCTACTTCTACCGCCGCCGCTGCCCGGTGATGTCCATCGGCAATATATAAAGCTCTAATTCCTTGAAAAGCCTTAATAAAATCAAGGATAACTTCTTCTTTAATCTGCCAGCAGCAGTTTCTTATTCCATCATCAGATATAAAATCATAAATAGCCTCTCTGTTAGCAATTTCTCGCTTTATCAACGCTTCTATAAAGTTATTATGCTGGTAAACAAGCAAGGGACATCCCGTATGGGCCTTAGTTTCTTGAATATGAGTAACTCTTTCCTGCCAGGTTTTTATTT
>DJVR01000005.1 GCA_002441285.1 Candidatus Atribacteria bacterium UBA6251
GTGCAACTTAAGTATAGTATTACCTAAAATTTTAATTAATTTTCTTTTTCGATGATGGTTCCAGTTTCACCTCTATAGGCTTCCAAGACTTTATCTAAAGAAGAGATTATCGCCTTTTTCCCTCCATTTTCTAGAAATCTTAAACAGGCTTTTACCTTTGGTCCCATACTTCCAACTAGAAAATGACCTTCCTTAAAGTATTGCTTCATCTGCTGATAAGATACCTTACCCAGTTCTTTCTCTTCTGGTTTACCATAATTAAGTTTTGCTTTTTCTACATCGGTAAGAATAAAAAATAAATCTGCTCCGATAATTTCAGCCAATCTTTCTCCAGCTAAATCCTTGTCAATAACCGCTTCAATCCCCACTAATTCTCCTTCTTCATCTTCTAAAACCGGAATTCCACCACCACCAGAAGCAATTACAATCACTCCTGCTTCCACCAGCTTATTAATTACCGCTCCCTCTATATTGCTAATAGGGTCAGGGGAAGGAACAGTTCTTCTCCAGCAACGTTCACCATTCGGTTTTACTTTTTTGATAATATATTCAGGATATTTCTTCTTTAATTCCTGGGCTTCCTCTTCGGTTAAGAAATTTCCCACTGGCTTAGAAGCATTCTCGCCAATAAACTCCGGATCATTCTTATCTACTAAAACCTGATTTAAGATGGTACAAACAGATTTCTTAATCCCCATCTTTTTTAAATGATTCATTAAGGTCTGCTGTAACATATAACCGATTTGACCCTGAGTCATTGCTCCCACTACATCCATAGGATGAGCTGGTACTATATCTTCAGCAACCTTCTGTTGAACCATTAGATTTCCTACCTGGGGGCCATTACCATGAGTAATAACCAGACGATCTTCCGGTTCAAGATTCTCAATTATCCGAGAAATATAGTTAGTGGTTTTCCAGCAATTTCTAAATTGTTCTTCAGAAGAACCTTTCTCATCCGCTTGCTTAATAGCATTTCCACCTAAAGCTATCAGGATAGTTTTTGCCATATTATTTATCTCCTTTTCTTTAAAATAATATTTATTTTTATATTAAGATTCATAACCAATTAAATGAGAAATTTCCTTCCCAGCTTCTACTACTAATTTAATAAGAGCACTGTTCTTTTTTATAGGTATTTTTTTGGATAAACCTACTATAGTAATACTGGCTACAACTCTGCCATTTAAATTTTTTATAGGGGCAGAGATAGCTCGAACCCCATCTTCTAACTCTTCATCACAAATAGCAAAGCCCTGAATCCTTATCTCTTTTAAATGCTCAATTAATTTCTGAGGATCAGTTATAGTTTTAGGAGTATATTTTTTTAAATCCCCTTTTTTAATCAAACGAGAAATTTCTTCTTTTGGTTGGTAGGCTAATAAAATTTTTGATGAAGCAGCACAATGAAAAGGCATTATTTTACCCACTTCCACAAAAAGATTGAGGATATTAGATTCATTTGAATACCTTTCAGAATCTATACAAACTCCCTTATTAAGTTGCCAGATAGATAAGAAAGTAGTAAGACCTGTACTGATGCTGACTTTTTTTAAAATGTCTTTGGAATATTTCCTAAAATCAAAGGAATTATAAAAAGAATTGGAATACCTTAACATCTGTATTCCTAATTCATAACGAGAAGTCGTAGGATCTTTACTGACTAGAGAATATTGTAGCAGTGTACTTAAAATTCGATGGACAGTACTCTTGGGAATAGACAACTGAGTGCTTATTTCAGTAATCTTCAAATTCGTATCGGCATTACTAAGATAATTAAGAATTTCAATGGCTTTTTCCAGAACACTCATAAAATGATAACTCCAAAGTATTCCATTAAATGGAATATTGTTTCATTTATTTGAATAATCTTTATTTAATATTAACAACATATTAATATTAAGTCAAATTTTTCTGTATTTATCTTAACTTAAAATTATTTTTATTGAGTTTTCCCTTTGAATACTTTAGATTTTTTCTATTCAGTCAATTTATGGATAAAAATACCACTGCGTAGTTTCGGTTCGAACCAGGTAGACTTGGGAGGCATTAATCTTTCTGCATCAGCTACTTTTATTAATTCTTCTATAGAAGTGGGATACAGAGAAAAGGCTACTTTCATCCCCGCCTTCACTCTTTTCTCTAATTCCTCCAGACCTCTGATTCCTCCTACAAATTCTATTCTCTGGTCTGTTCGGGGATCCCTTATCCCTAAAATAGGGGTGAGCAAATTGTTTTGCAGTATCGATACATCAAGACTGTCTACTACATTATTTTCGTCAAAAGTCCCCGGTTTTGCAGTCAGTTTATACCAGCAGTTATTTAAGTACATACCAAAGGTATGTCTTGCTAACGGTCGGTAGGGGTCTCCTCCGCTATGCTTTTCTACGGTAAATTTTTCAGATATTTTCCGGATAAATTCTTCTTCGGAATTTCCTGCTAAATCAGCTACTACCCGATTACAGTCCATAATATATAATTCATCATGAGGGAAAAGGACAGAGAGAAAGTAATTAAACTCTTCTTCCCCGGTATAATCTTTAAGCTGCTCCCTTCTCTTCAGCCCTACTTTGGTCGCTGCTGCTGCTCGATGGTGACCATCGGCAATATAAAGATAATCAATTTCAGTAAAAGCCCCTATCAAGCTTTTAATTACTTGTTGGTCATCGATTACCCAGCAAGTGTGGGTAACTCCATCATTTGAGGTAAAGTCATATATTGACTCTTTTTCTTTAGTCCAACTTCGTATAATTTGCTTTACTTCATCTTTTGCTTTATAAGTAAGGAAAACAGGGCCAGTATTAGCATCAGTAAAATCAATATGATTTATGCGGTCCTCTTCTTTGTCTGCCCGAGTGTCCTCATGTTTTTTAATTTTCCCTTTAAGATAATCATCTATAGAAGTACAAACAACTAATCCAGTCTGTGCTCTTCCTTTCATTTCTTGTCTATAGATATAAAAATTATCCTCTTTATCCTGGATAAATACTTTTTCCTTGATCATTCTTTGCAAATTCTCTTTTGCTTGTTGATAAACTCTCTGATCATAAGGATTAATAGAATTTTCTAAATCCACTTCTGCTTTATTAATATGTAAAAAAGAAATAGGATTTTCTTTTACTAATTGTCGAGCCTCTTCTTTACTAACAACATCATAGGGAGGTGAAGCAACTTCCTTAATTAAATTTGATGGAGGCCTAAAAGCCTTAAATGGTTTAATTATTGGCATTTTCTTCTCCATTTTCATTTATTTTAATGGTATAGAAATTTTCTTTTCTATAAACTATAACTCATATCTTTTACAGCGTTAACTGGTTGGCTTACTACCTGGTTGAAGAATTAATACTAAACTAATTAACCAACCAGTTAACTATCTAACCAAATATTAACAATTAACTTGAATATTTTCTTTAATAATTGAGACAATCTCACGTCCAATCCTTTTCTGTGCTTCCATAGTAGAAGCTCCTAAATGAGGAGTTACCGATACCCTAGGATGATTGATTAATTCGAGATTGGTAGTAGGTTCTTCTATAAATACATCTAGTCCCGCTCCTGCAAGCTTTCCGGAATTTAGTGCCTCTAATAGAGCTTCTTCATCTAATACACTGCCCCGGGCACAGTTAATAAGATAGGCTCCTTTTTTAATTTTAGAAAATTCGGCTTTACCAATTAAAGGAGATTTTTCTTGACATTCAGGTATATGCAATGAGATGAAATCAGATTTAATTAAAAGCTCATTAAATGATACATAGGTATATTCAGGAAATTCTCTATTCGGACCTAATACATCATAATAAAAAATCTTCATTCCTAAAGCATAAGCCTTTTTTGCTAATTCCTGTCCAATTCTACCAAACCCGATAATTCCCAAAATCTTTCCACAAAGTTCAATTCCTTCATACTTTTTTTTATTCCATTCTCCTTTTCGCATAGTAACATTAGAGATTCCAATAAATCTTGCCAGGGAAAACATATGTCCTAAAGTTAATTCTGCTACAGCCAAACTGCTGGCATTAGGTGTATTTCTAACTTTTATACCTTTCGATTCAGCGTAAGAAACATCTATATTGTCTAGCCCTACTCCTGCTCGAATGATTAACTTTAAATTTCCAGTTTCTACCGCAGAATCTATTATCTCTTTCCTCACTTTGGTAGCCGAACGTACTACCATTACATTAAAATTCTTAACTCGTTCTTTTAATTCTTCAGGTTCGAAAAATTGTTCTACTACTTCATACCCCATATTCTTTAAAACCTGAATACCGTCCTTATCCATTCCATCAGTTACTAATATTTTTACCATATTTATCACCTCTTATCTTATAATCCTAAGATCTCATCTATATTGGCAAGAAGTTTTTTGATATCGTTAAGGCTAAGTTCTGCCATATGGGCTATTCTCAAGGTCTTCTCCTTTAATTTTCCATAACCATTAGAAATCATATACCCTCTTTCACCTAAGGCTTTATTTAAATCACTCACTTTGATCTCTCTGGTATTTTTTACACAGGTTACTGTGTGGGAAGTAAATTTCTCTTGTGCAAAGAGGGCAAATCTATCTTTAGCCCAATTTCTAACATATTCTGCCATCTTCCTATGCCGTTCAAAACGATTATCTAATCCTTCTTTTAAAATCTTATCTAATTGATAATCCAGGGCAAACATATGAGAAAGCGAGGGAGTTGAAGGATATTGGTAATCTTTTTTCTGGATATATTCGTAAAGTTGTAAAAGATCAAAGTAAGACCCTCTAAATTTAACTTTCCTGGCTGCCTCTAAGGCTTTTTCCGAAATAGAGCATAAAGAAAGGCCAGGAGGTAACCCCAAACACTTCTGACTGGAAGTTATACAAATATCAATACCTAATTTATCCACTTCTATCTTGGTTCCACCCAAAGAACTTACTGCATCAATACAGAATATTACTTCCGGGTATTTTTTCACTACTTGTGCTATCTCTTCAACTGGATTCATTACACCGGTAGAAGTCTCATTATGAGTTATAGTGATAAGATCGTATTTACCAGAAGATAAAACTCCATCTACCTGTTCTGGAAGATTGGCGGTTCCCCATTCAACTTCAAATTTATCAGCAGGGACATTATTATCTTCTGCAATGGCAAACCATCTATTTCCAAAATTACCACAGGAGAAGACTGCTGCTCTCTTTTGAGTACAGGAACGGATAGCTCCCTCCATTAAACCACTACCCGAAGAAGTAGATAACAAAATTTCATTTTGTGTGTACATCAATTTTCTTAATTTATCACTGATGGATCTCTGTAAATTTGATGCCTCTTTGGTTCGATGACCAATCATAGGAGTGGCCATCTTTTGTAAAACATCATCAGAAACATGAGTAGGTCCGGGAATAAATAATTTTTTATACATTTTCTTCACTCCTTTCAATTTTAGAAATATTGATTTGCTTATTTATTTATCTTAAATATAAAAAATCCCCATTAACCATCATAAAGTTATTTTACCGATGGTTAATGGGGACGAATTCAAATTCCGTGGTGCCACCCCAATTCAGCGATCACTTTTTCTCGCTCTCATTCTATTCCGGATGTTAACGCCATCACTCCACGTCTTAAGTTACTTATCTAATTCTTTCACTTAAGCTAATACTGGAAGGATTTCAGTGAATTTGCTTCATATAAACAAATCATTTACTATTCCAGTAAACAATTTTTGTTATCTCTGTAATTTTAATCGTGTGTACATAATTTAACACAAACAATTTTTTTTGTCAACGGAGGAGAAAGAAAAATTATTTCTTTTTTTCCGATAATCTTTCCAAAATTAGTTTATAGCCATCAGCTCCATAATTTAAATATTTCTTCACTCTACTAATAGTTGCGGAACTCGCCCCAGTTTTATGGGCAATCTCTTCATAGGTAGAACCCTCGCTTAACATTCTGGCCACTTCCAGCCTCTGGCTAAACTCTTTAATCTCGTTAATAGTAGCTAAATCTTCAAAAAAACTATAACATTCCTTTTCGTTTTTAAGGAGTAATATTGCCTTAAATAATTGATCAGTTAGCTCATCTCTCCAGCGAGGATAATCTTTCATTTCATCACCTCATTTTCTTCTTTTTTTTAATTCTTTAAATATCTCTTGAGGTACAATATTGTAATTACTCAAAGCTACTAAAGTATGAAACCACAGATCAGCCACTTCATATATTATTGCCTCCTTATCTTTGTCTTTAAGAGCAATAATAACTTCTGCAGCCTCTTCACCTATCTTTTTAGGTAATAAATCCTTAGAATTAGCTAACAATTTACAAACATAGGAATCGTCTTTATAATTTATTTTTCTATCTTGAATTACTTGGTATAATTCATTAATAATTTCACTATCATCTTTTTTTAATTGCTCACTCTTACTCTCTTCCTGGGGGGTTTTTACTTCCCCTGCTTCTTCTTTTCGTAAAAACCGAGAAGGTTCGATACCAATTACTTCTATTTTATCACTTTTAATCTCTTTAAAAAAACAGGAATAATTTCCAGTATGACAAGCAACTCCTTTTTGCCTTACCAAAACTAACAGAGCATCATTGTCACAATCCAAAATAATTTTTTTTACCAACTGAATATTTCCGGAAGTACTCCCTTTAAACCATAGCTCTCTTCTACTCCTGCTGTAAAACCAGGTCTTCCCTTCTTGCATAGTCTTTTCTAAAGATTCTCTGTTCATAAAAGCTAACATTAGTACCTGCCTAGTTTCTTCATCTTGAATTATAACTGGTATCAATCCTTCTTTATTAAATTTTATTTGATTTAAGATTTTATTTTTATTCATTAATTTTCACACCCTTCACCCTTCTTTTCAGTCAATCTTATTTCTACTCCTCTTTGTTTTAAAAATTCTTTTACTCTTGGTATAGAGCATTCTCTTCTATGAAAAATAGAAGCAGCTAAAGCAGCATCGGCCTTTCCATTCACCAATACCTCGTATAAATGCTTTGGTTCACCAGCACCACCAGAAGCAATAACCGGAATATTCACCTTTTCAGAAACTGTTTTAGTTAATTCAATATCATAACCATCTTTAGTTCCATCTTTATCCATACTAGTAAGTAGTATTTCTCCCGCTCCTAACCTTTCCACTTCTTTAGCCCAGTCTACTACTGGCAATTTAGTTCTGGTCCTTCCTCCATTAATCACTACTTCCCAGATAGAATCTGTTCTTATGGCATCTATTGCCACTACAATAGTAGAAGTACCAAATTTTGATGAAGCCTCTCGAATGAAAAGGGGATTTAAAACAGCGGTTGTATTAATAGAAACTTTATCAGCACCTGCCCTTAACAAATAATAAATATCATCCAAATTTCTTATCCCTCCACCTACTGTAAAGGGAATGAAAACTTTTTCAGCAGTCTTTCCTACTAAATCAATTATGATATTCCTTTTTTCCCAGGAAGCAGTGATGTCTAGAAAGACTAATTCATCTGCTTCTTCTTTCTCATAAAAAGAGGCCATTTCAATGGGATCTCCTTCATCTACTAAATTATCAAATTTAGTTCCTTTTACCACTCGGCCTTTGTTTACATCCAAACAAGGTATAATTCTCTTAGTAAGCATTATCAAGTCCTTTATCATTTTTAGTTAGCTGGTTAGCTAGTTAAAATACGGATTACAAGTTTATAGCTCTTGAGGTAGGGGTTCGATTCAATGAATCCGTTTCGGGTCGGATAAATCCAACCTCTACATTAAAGACAATACTTTATTTATCCAATACGCAATATTAAATTACTATATATGCTAAATGTCTTACGCTCCACACTAGGCTTATTCACTATCGACTAATTTAAGTGCCTCTTCTAACAAAATCCTCTCTTTGTAAAGGGCTTTGCCAACAATAACCCCTTCCAAACCTGAGGACTTAAGTCTCATTAATTTTTTGATATCATCCAGAGAAGTAATTCCTCCAGAGTAAATAAGGGGGATACTAATATTTTTTAACATTTTTTCTATATTGCTTACATTAGGACCCATAAGGGTTCCATCTCTTTTAATATCAGTATAAATTATCCGCTTGGCACCCAATCTCTCCATCTCACCTGCAAAATTCAGGGCATCAATAGTAAGGACATTTTGCCACCCTTCTATGGCTACCTTCCCATCTCGGGCATCAATACTTGCTACTATCTTTTCTGAAAAATCTTCAAATAATTTCTTGGCCAGAACTTTATCTTTCCAAAGAATTGTACCTAAGATTACCCGGCTAACTCCCAAGCAGATTAATCTTTCTGCTTCTTTGTAACTCCTGATGCCTCCTCCTACCTGCAGGGGAACATTAACCTTTTTTACCATCTGCTCTACCAGAGAAATATTAATTAATTCTCCATATTTAGCCCCATCTAAATCTACTATATGAAGCATCATTGCTCCTTTATTAACCCACTTCATCGCCACCGCTATTGGGTTATCAGAAAATATCTCTACATTCTCAAATTTACCCTCAGTAAGGCGAACACATCTACCTTCTCTAATATCTATAGCAGGGATAATTAACATTTGCTCAAATCTCCAAAATTCTTTAATATCTTTAACCCTAAAGTACTGCTCTTTTCAGGATGAAATTGTACTCCAAACAAATTATCTTTCCAGATGGAAGATGGAAAAACCGAACCATAATCAGTTGTTGAACTTATTACCTTCTGATTATCTGGCTCACAATAATAAGAATGGATAAAATAAAAATAAGATTCATCTGGTATATCCAGGAAGAGGGGGCTCATATTGCGTTTAAACTTATCCTGGATAAATTTTATTTTATTCCATCCCAGATGAGGGCATTTTACCAAAGAAGAAAATCTTCTAACTCTCCCCGGCATGATATCCAACCCCTTAAAAAGACCACCTTCTTCACTAAAAGAAAACAATAACTGCATCCCCAAACAAATACCTAAAAAAGGTTTATTCTTTCCTATAGCTGAAATTAATTCTTCATCTATTTTCTTAACTCTTAAGGATTTTATGGCATCCCTAAAAGCCCCTACTCCAGGGAGCACTAAAGAACTAGCTTTTTTAATCTGGTTTGGGTCATCAGTTATTATTGTTTTATATCCGACTTTAGTAAAGGCATTTTCTACACTCTTCAAATTTCCCATCCCATAATCTATTATCACAATCATCTTTTTTCTCCCTCAAACTTATTAATCAATAACCCCTTTAGTGGAAGGAATATTATCTAACTGATTATTTTCCCTGGTTGCCTCATTTAAAGAGCGACCGAAGGCTTTAAATATTGCTTCAATAATGTGGTGAGAGTTTTTCCCATAAAGCAGATTTATATGTAGAGTCATCCCAGCATGATAAGATAATGCCTTAAAAAAATCTTCTACCAAACTAACTTCAAAAGTTCCCACTCTTTCCTGCTCAAATTGAACTTTATAAATTAATTGTCCTCTTCCACTTAAATCTATGGCTATTTGTACCAGGGATTCGTCCATTGGTAAGATATTAAATCCATATCTGTTTATTCCTTTCTTATTTTGCAAGGCATCTTTAATAGCCTCCCCTAAACAGATCCCCATATCTTCTACGGTATGATGATAATCTACTTCAAGATCTCCCTGGGCTTTTACTTCTAGATCGAAAAAACCGTATCGTGTAAATAGGGTGAGCATATGATTTAAAAAATATACTTCTGTCTGTAAATTACTTATCCCTTTACCATCTAAATTTATCTTCACTTCTATTTCAGTTTCAAAAGTTTTTCGTCTATATTCACCCTTTCTCTCTTTCAAAATCATCAACACCACCTTTCCTTCCTTTATAACTTTCTATTTTCATTCTTTCTAACCATTCCAAAACTTGATTAACATCTTGTGCTAATAGATCCACACCTTCATTCAGATAATACTTTACCATATTATCTTGCAACTTTATTCCTTCCGTCAAAACTATTGCTGATAAAAACTTTGTTTTCTCTACTTCCTTGTTAAAATTCTTCACAGTAATCATATCATCCCAAATATCCCCCACATAGATCCCCAATTTAGTTTTCGAACTGTGAGCTATTTTTTTTAATCCTTGAGGATGGGGTTTTTCTGCACCATCATCCGCTGTGAATATCTTTTCTTTAGAAATAATATTACTCCATCCCAATCTTTCTAAAGCTATCTTGGCTTCTTTTTCATTTCTGCCGGTTAAGATACCGAGAGAAAAATTTTGCAAGAAATTTTTTTTATTTTCATCTATAATGATTCTTTCTTGCTTTATTAAACCTTCTACCTTAAGCAAAGAGGGATAAAATCCGTAAAGCTCATAACAGTATTCTTCCCCTGCATAGATCTCCTGAAATATTTTAGTTATTAAATTCCTATTCCACAAAACTAATATTTCTGCTTTTATATTTCTATCTTTTTCGATCAGATCTATTACTTTAGCCAAACCTCCTCCTGAAGGGAGCATCTCAGTAGTAAATTTTCTTATATCTGGTTTTACAGATCTTAGCATATCTATGTCCCTTAAATTATTTTTTCTGGCCTTTAATAAATAAAATAAAACTACAGCAGAAGTCAAATCCCAATCATTATTAAAGCCCCCAGCCATTTTAAAATACTCAATCTCCTCTGGATTGATTAGATTTTGGGAACCTGGAAAATGCAGTAATTCTCTAAAATAAAATTGAACTGTCTGACCTATGGCTTCTCTGTAAGAATTACGCACGTCAATTAAGACACCATCTATATCAAAGACCAATGTATCTATTCGAGAAATTCTATCCAAAATTTTCTTATTTAAAATAATATTTTTTTGAAATAAATATTCTGAATTTAATTTTTCCGAAATTTGTAACAATTCAACCCACTCTTTCTTAATTTATTCGAACCGCCTTTATTGTCCCCTCTGTCATTCCCGTGGAAACGGGAATCTATCTTTCTTTATTATCTGGTGCCTGTGGGCACGATGCATCGTGCCCCTTACAACACACGATACAACATTCAATTTAATCATTCGTTTGAATATCTTATCTCTATCGAACGGGCATGAGCCTCCAGTCCTTCTAACTTAGCCAAACTTGCTATCTTATGACCTTCTCTTCTTAAGTTCTCTTGGTCATAAAAAATTAAGCTACTCTTTTTAATAAAGTCACCTACCGATAAAGGCGAAAAACATCTTGCTCCCCCAGAAGTAGGGAGGATATGGTTGGGTCCTGCCCAGTAATCCCCCAAAGGTTCTGGGGCATAAGCTCCTATAAATAGTGCACCCACATTTCTTATCGCTCCTAACATCTGCCAGGGATTTTCCACTTGTAATTCTAAGTGCTCAGGGGCAAAACAATTTATAAAGTCTAAAATTAGCTCTTTATCTTCGGCAACAATTAACTTACCCTTCTTTTCTAAAGCCTCTTGGATAATTTCTTTTCTGTTTAAACTCTTCAATTCGTTCTCAATCTCCTCCCTCACTTTATCAACTAAAGAGGAAGAAGTAGTTATTAAGATTGCCGAAGCTTCTACATCATGTTCAGCTTGAGAAAGTAAATCGCAGGCCAAATATTGAGGATTAGCTTTTTCATCAGCCCAGATAAGAATTTCACTTGGCCCAGCTAACATATCTATATCCACTTCTCCAAAGATATTCTTTTTGGCCAAGGTCACAAAGATATTTCCTGGACCTACAATTTTATCCACTTTCTTTATGGTTTCTGTCCCATAGACTAGTGCAGCTATGGCTTGAGCGCCTCCCATTTTATAAATCTCTGATATACCTAATTCTTTAGCGGTAGATAATAAATAAGGGTTTATTTTACCATTAGAAGAAGGCGGAGTTGCCACCACAACCTCTTTAACTCCCGCAATAATTGCCGGTACTGCTGCCATAATAAGAGAAGAGGGGTAAACAGCCTTTCCTCCGGGGACATACAGACCTACTCTCTCTATCGGATTTACTATCTGCCCTAAAATAATACCCCTTTCTTTAGTGGTAAACCAGGAATTTTCTTTCTGATTTATATGATATTTTTTAATTCTCTCTATCGCCTCTTTTATTACTTCTAATAAATCTTCCCTTACTTCTTGACTAGCCCTATCCCATTCTTCTGGATCGACCAATATTCCCGAGAGACTTAATTTTACCCCATCAAACTTTTCAGTAAACTCAAGGATAGCTTTATCTCCTTCCTTTTTCACCCTTAATATAATTTCTCTAACCTTCTCTTCAATATTATCAACTAAACTATCTTTAGAATATCTCTGTTTGCAAATCTCTTTTATGTTTTCCGCATTTTCTTTATTTAAATAAATAGTCTTCATCAATTTTAGTCTACCCCTTCTTACCTTATAGATATTTCAAAATTCCTTTTAATAAATTATATATCACTACCATTCTGCAATTTTATCTGATTCTAAGGATAATAATTTTTTAATTTCCTGTAAAAGTCTGGTAATTCTTTTATGTTTAGTCTTATAACTAATTCGATTAACAATGAGTTGGGCGCTAAGAGGAATTATTTCATCAACTATTTTCAGCTTATTTTCCTTTAAGGTACGTCCGGTAGAAACTATATCAACAATCATATCAGCCAAACCTACTTGAGGAGCCAATTCTACTGACCCGTAGAGTTTGATTAATTCCACATATATTCCCTTTTCTCTAAAATATCCTCCAGCAATACGGGGATATTTAGTAGCTATTCTCAAACGATGTCCGTTATTTTTGTAATATTTTTCTTGCCCCTCCCCTTCTAAAGCAGCTACTACTATCTTACACCTTCCGAACTTCAAGTCTAATAGTCTATATACATCCTTTTTTTCTTCTAATAATATATCTTCCCCCACTATTCCGATGTCTGCTGCTCCGCATTCCACATAAGTGGGATTATCTTTCGGTCTAGTAATAATAAATTTGATTTCTTCTCTCTGGTCAAAAAAGGTCAGTTTTCTGTTTATCTCCCTACCTCCTCTCAAATTTATTCCTATCCTTTCAAATAATTGTATAGAAGGTTTGAATAATTTCCCACTGGATAAAGCAATAATTAAATAATTACTATTATTTTCTCTATTCATAATTTATGATTTCCTCTTTTCCTGATACTGCTTCAACTTTTTTGATTTTATTTGACTGATTATCATCTAATATCAATATATATTTTATTCCTTTAGAGCGAGCATATTTTAACACCTCGGCAAACTCTCTCTTTCCTACCTCCAGCTCTACAATCAGTCCCTTTTTTCTCAAATCTTTAGCTACCGCCAGGGCTTTTCTAAAATTGTCTTCATTATTTTGGTAATACAACACATACTGTTCAGGTCTTTCTAAATTTAGTGAATTTATATCCTCTCTCTCTAAGGCCATTATTAATCTTTCTAATCCGATGGCAAAACCTGTAGAAGGTAGATTCTCTCCGAATTTTGAACACAGGTTATCATATCTCCCTCCGCCACAAATCGGAAATCCCAGATAGTCAGTATATCCCTCGAATATAATACCGGTATAATAATCAAAATCACGTATAATCCCTAAATCTATCAAAATATGTTCTTCTAATCCGTAATCTCTTAAAAGAGTATAGACTTTTTTTATTTCTTCCAAAGCAGATAGCGATAATTTATTGCTTATCATCTTTTCTGCTTCTTCTAATACTTCCTCTCTCCCTCTTAAAGTAGGCATCTTTAAAATAAATTCTTTTTCCTTATTTTCTATGTTTTCAAAAGATAATATCTTTTCCAATAATACAAAATCTTTGTTTAAAATTGCTTCCTTTGTTTGCAATTTCCTTTTCTCTTTAATTTTTATTGACTGCATAACTCCATTAAAAAAATTGATGTGGCCTATATCTATAAAAAATTTTTTAAGGCCGCTGTTTTTCAAACATTCTACAGCTAAAGCAATAACCTCTGCATCTAATTTACTACTATTTATTCCGATTAGCTCTACTCCTGCCTGACAGAACTCTCTTTGGCTCCCCACTTTATTGTCATATCTAAATACATTACCTATATAATAAAATCTTAACGGTTTAGGCATATACTGCATTTTAGTAGAAGCCACTCTGGCTATGGAGGTAGTCATCTCTGGACGAAAGGCAATAATATTACTTTCTCGGTCAAAAAATTTAATCATCTCCTTTTTCATAGTTGTTCCTGCGCCATTGGCTAATGTTTCGTAAAATTCAAAAGTGGGAGTAATTACTTCTTGATAAGCCCATTGAGTAAAAACCTGTCTTATTCTATTTTCTAATAATCTCCTTTTTAAAACCTCTCCCGGCAACAAGTCATTTAAACCTTTAGGAATATTCATCTTTAATAACCTCTTTGTTAACTCTTATCTTTTTCTAAATTTGTTAATCCTAAAAAAATTCATAAACTCTTTTTTAACTTAGAGCAATAAATAGTCATCGCGCCCCTACATCTTAATCCTAATTTTCTTTACTCAATACTAAAGATCAATTTGACTTTTAACCTTTAATTCGTTAAAGTATTAAATTGTTTAACTTGTAAAAGTTTAACATTGTTTTTAGGTTCTGTCAAGGTATTTGTGTGTGATTGTTAGCGTCAAGAATTCATAATAGTCAGCCAACTATACTAAGATGGTTTCGTAACCTAAGAGAGGTGATTTACCAAGATATTATTAAAGATCTTAAACCTCTCTCTGGTGAGATTGAAATGGATGAAACTATGTTTGGTAGTAGAAGGCCTGGTAAGTGTGGCTGGGGAACAACCGGCAAATGGATCGTCTTTGGTAGCTATCAGAGAAACGGTAAAGTGCTTACTTTTCCTATCACATCACCTGCCAAGGAGACTATGCAGCCCTATATTACCAGATACACCAGAGCAGGTAGTCTCTACTATACCGATGACTGGTTTGCCTATACCTTTTTACCAATCAGAGGTAATCATAATGATAATTAGTCTACGTTTTATTTTTAAATCTTTCTCTCTAATCACTTCTACTAGATCTTCTGTTTCTTCCCCTTCTCTTCCTAAAAATTTATAACCACTCTCTTCAATGGTCTTTTTCATAATTATAGGGGAGATAAGATCGGGATTATAAACAACCTGTACTTTTTCCCCGGCTAAATCCACATTGGCTTTGACTATTCCTTCCAATTTTAGAAGAGATTCTTCAATGGTTTTGACACAAGAGGCACAGGTCATTTCTCCTACTCTTATAATTACTTTTTCATTAATAGTCTGATATCCAGTTTCCCTTATAGCCTTTTCTAAATCGTAATATTTAATCCTGGCAAAATCATATTCTATTAGTATACTTTCACTATCTAAATTTGCCCATACATCCAGTACACTATTCAAGGAATTTAAGGCTTTTTCTAGAGTAGCAACACACCCTGCACAGGTCATTCCTAAAATTTTAATTTCAATTTTTCTGGTATTTTTTAAAGTCATATTTTTATCTCTTCTCAAATTTTCCCAAGATTAAATAATTATTTTTTATTCCAATAATCCGATAAAACATTATTTGTATTTTAAGGAGGACACTTGCCACAGGTAGAACGGAATAAGGTAGTACTTAAGTATCTATCTCCTCGATCAGGTAAAATTACTACTATTAAGCCAGATTTCATTTTCTTAGCTACTAGTAAAGCTCCCGCCACTGCTGCTCCACTGGACATACCTACAAAGAAACCTTCCTGAATAGCCAGTAATCTAGTCATCTTAAAAGCAGAATCATCTTCAATTGTGACCTTATCATCTAATTCGTCAGCATGGTATATTTTAGGGACAATTGATTCCTCCATATTTTTAAGGCCTTGAATTTTATGTCCTCTGGTAGGTTCAACTCCTATCACTTTAATTTGTGAATTCTTTTCTTTAAGATATTGGCCTGTCCCCATCAAGGTGCCACTGGTTCCTATTCCAGCTACTAATATATCCACCTTACCTTCGGTTTGTGAAAATATTTCCGGTCCAGTAGTTTCATAATGAGCAAGAACATTATTTTTATTTTCAAATTGATTAGGCATAAAATACTTATCTGGTTCCTCAGTAATTAACTGATGAGTTCTTCTTATTGCGCCATCTGTTCCTTCTTCAGCGGGAGTCAGCACTGTTTCAGCTCCAAATGCCTCAATAATCCGACGCCTTTCTATACTAACACATTCAGGCATATAAAGTTTTACTTTATAGCCTTTAGCTGCTCCTATCATAGCCAGGGCAATGCCAGTATTCCCCGAGGTAGGTTCTACTATGATTTTTCCTGGATTAAGCTCACCTGATTCTTCTGCCTTTTTTATCATATAATAAGCTGGACGATCTTTTATGGAACCACCAGGATTACTCCCTTCCAACTTTCCCCAAATTTTTACTTTTGTATGCTGATTAAGATTTTTCAGTTCTACGAGTGGTGTATGGCCAATAGCTGATAATATACTCATAATTCTCTTCTGAAACTCCTTTGTTTGGATAATTTTTATAAATACTTTGCATCATATTAACTACTTCCTTAGTCTATTTTTTTTGTGATTGCACTAAATCCTCTAAAGTTATAGAATTCAGCACCTCTGAAACTCTTTCATCCAATTTTTTCCAAATATTCCTAGTTACACATTTAGAAACCCGTGAACAAATATCCGGATTCTTTACACATTCCACAAAACTTATACTCCCCTCTAAAGTCTGCACAATCTCTTTCATAGTGATTTGAGAAGGAGGTTTAGCTAGTTGATACCCTCCATGAGCTCCTCGGGAAGAAATGATCAACCCACCTGCCCTGAGCGGAATAACCAGGTGGCTTAAATATTTTTCGGAAATTTCTTCTTTTTCGGCAATATCCTTTAAAAAGATGGTACCTTGATTAAAATTTAGGGCTAATTCTAATAATAATCTGGTTCCGTATCTAGCTCTAGTGGAAAGTCTCATAAAATCACCTCACTTATTACTACTAATACTATTATATTTGTAGTAATTCTAATATAAAAAAATATTTTTGTCAATGATTAGCTTATTTATGAATTTAGCGTGAAATAAATTAATCATTAATTAAATAATGGATAATTTACAAAATAAATAGATTAATTAAAGAGAATGTTTTAATTTTTTAATTATTTCTTCTCCTACTTCCATAGTGGTAGCCTTTCCACCAAAGTCTGGAGATTTTATTTTTCCTTCTTTAAGAACCTTTTCTACTGCCCTTTCTATGCTTAAAGCCATTTCATTTTCTCCCAAAAAATCCAGCATCATAGCTCCCGCCAGGATGGTTGCAACAGGATTAGCCATATTCTTTCCGGCTATATCAGGAGCAGAACCGTGAATAGGTTCAAACATAGAAATTCCTTCAGGATTTATATTTCCTCCCGCAGCTACCCCTAAGCCACCTTGAATTATGGCTCCTAAATCAGTAATAATATCTCCAAACATATTAGGAGTAACCACCACCTTAAACCATTCAGGTTTTTGAATGAAATACATTGTGGCAGCATCTACAAAAATAAATTCTGTTTTTATATCTGGATATTGAGCTGAAATATTTTTAAATACTTCTCTCCAGAGTCCATAAACATCAGTTAATACATTTGCTTTATCTACTGAGATTACCCGTTCCATATTTTTTTTCTTAGCCAGTTCAAAGGCATATTTGATTACTCTTTGAGCTCCTGGTTTACTGATTAAACCAATTTGATAAGCCAACTCTTCTTCTTGTTCTAAACTAAAATTAACCTGTATTTTAGTCCTGTATAATTTCCTCTTAATTTCTAAGTCATCCTGATTAGTTTTGTTCTTGAACCAACCACCAATCCCTATATAAAAGTCCTCAGTATTCTCTCTAACCACGTAAAAATTAATATCCTCTGGTTTCTTATCTTTTAAAGGACAAAAAACTCCTTGATATAATCTAATAGGGCGTAAATTGATATATTGATCAAAATAAAATCTAATTTTCAACAATATCTCTTTTTCTAAGATACCTGGTTTTACTCGTGGATCGCCTATTGCTCCGAAGTAAATGGCATCCATATCCTCTATCTCCTTTAAGGCACTATCAGGTAACAACTCCCCGGTTTTTAAATAATATTCAGCACCAAAGGGATATTCAATCCAGTTGATGTCTATGTTAAATAATTTAGAGGCAAAATCTATAACCTTTTTACCTTCTCTAATTATTTCCGGTCCTATTCCATCTCCAGGAATCAAAGCTAAATTATACATTCTCTTTTCTCCTTTTCAATATATTTATTAATCTTTTGAAGATAAACCCAGTTCTTCTTTGACATACTCCATCAAGCCTCCAGCTAAAATTATTTTCTGGACAAATTTCGGTAAGGGGTTGATTTTATAAACTCTACCTCTAGTCAAATTTTTTATGGTTCCTTCTACAGAATTAACCTCTAATCTATCGCCCAGCACACATTCCTCCACTACTTTTTCTGATTCAAAGATTGGTAGACCAATATTTATGGCATTTCTAAAGAAGATACGGGCAAAAGACTTAGCTATAACACAGGATATACCTGCTGCTTTTAAAGCAATAGGGGCATGTTCACGAGAACTTCCACAACCGAAATTATTTCCTGCTACTATAATATCTCCTTGCTCCATCTTGTTCATAAATTCAGGGTCATAATCTTCCAGACAATGTAAAGCTAACTCCTGAGGGTCAGAAGTATTAAGATAACGAGCCGGAATAATTACATCAGTATCAATATTATCCTTCAATTTCCATATTTTTCCTTTAATGATCATTTAATTTACCTCCTCTGGGTTGACTATTTCACCAACTATAGCTGAAGCGGCTGCTACAGCAGGGTTAGCCAGATAGACTTCGCTTTCTGGATGACCCATTCTCCCTACAAAGTTTCGATTGGTAGTAGAAATGGCTTTTTCTCCTTTAGCTAATACTCCCATATAACCACCTAAGCAAGGACCGCAGGTAGGTGTGCTTACAGCTGCTCCAGAAGAAATAAATATTTCGATTAATCCTTCTTTAACTGCTTGCAAGTAAACATCTTGAGTTGCTGGAATAATAATTAATCTAACCCGGGGATGGACTTTTTTATTTTTTAAAATCTGGGCAGCTATACGTAGATCTTCTATTCTACCATTGGTACAAGAACCAATTATAGATTGATCAATTTTAATTCCCTTTGCTTCATTTACAGGCTTTGCATTCTCGGGAAGATGTGGAAAAGCTACTTGTGGTTCAATTTTAGTGACATCGATTTGAACAATCTTTTCATAATTAGCATCGGAATCGCTTTGATAGACTTGATAGGGTCTCTGATTACGACCTTTTAGATAGGTCAAGGTAATCTGATCAGGTTCAATAATTCCAGTTTTAGCACCTGCTTCAATGGCCATATTGCACATAGTAAAGCGATTATCCATAGATAGATTTTTAATAACTTCTCCAGAAAATTCCATTACCTTATAATTAGCACCTTCTACTCCAATCTGAGAAATAGTATAAAGAATTAAATCCTTTCCACCTACCCATTTATTTAATTTCCCTGTATAGATAAACTTAATAGTAGAAGGAACTCTAAGCCAAACTTCACCAAGGGCTAGAACGGCGGCTAAATCAGTACTGCCTACTCCTATGGCAAAGGCTCCTAATGCTCCAGAGGTATCAGTATGAGAATCAGCCCCTACTACTATTTCTCCAGGAAGTACCAAACCTTTTTCAGGTAGAAGGGTATGTTCAATCCCCATTCTCCCTATCTCAAAATAATGATCTATTTCGTATTCCTGTGCAAATTTTTGTAATATCTTACACTGTTCGGCTGACTTTATATCTTTATTTGGAGTAAAGTGGTCTGGAATTAAGCCGATCCTTTTTTTATCAAATACCTGTTTTGCTCCGCTCTCTTTAAAATATTTTATAGCAATCGGAGCAGTAATATCATTGGCAAATGCAAAATCCACCCGGGCTTTTATGATGTCACCTAATTTAAAATTTTTAGTATCTGTATGGGCAGAAAGTATTTTTTCGGTAATTGTTTTTCCCATAATAACTCCTTCCATATTTTATAAATTAATCTATATTTATCAGATTTAAGCTGACTGCTTTTATAATTATTATCATTGTTAAAAGCTTTATCTTTTTATCTATTCTAATCATCTAGGATAAATATTTTCTAACTCATCAATAAACAGAATAATTTTAAAAATCAAAGGATTAAAAATTAGCTGATAACCAAAAATACTAACGACTATTTATTGTTTAACAAGCTACATACTAATTCCATATCTCGTAAAGGAAAAATATGAATCCCTGCTATCTCATCTTTTAATTTCTTTATTTCACCAATAATTTCCTGACTTATTTTTATCCCTTCTTTTATATCTTTCTCTTTCATTCTTTTTTGTATTTTTTCGGGAATATAAATTCCGGGTAAATTATTCTTGATATATTCAACCATTTTATAGCTCTTTAAAGGCATAACTCCAATAATTTTAGGAATTTTAATATGAGAAACAAGTTTTAAAAATTCCCTTAATAATTTTAGGTCATAAACAGGTTGGGTTTGCACAAAATCAATTCCAGCAGATACTTTTTCTTCAAATCGTGCTATCTCCTTTTTTAAATCTAAAGCTGTAGGATTAACTGCTGCCCCTACAAAAAAATTTGTTCTGTCTGTTGGTTCCTTAATTAGATATTTATTTCCATTATTTAAACTTTTTATCATTTTTATTAATCCAATAGAATCTACATCATAAACTCCAGTTGCCTTAGCATAATCTCCTACTTCAGGTGGATCTCCGGTTAAAGCCAAAATATTTTCTACCCCTAAAGCTGCAGCTCCTAAAAGTTCTGCCTGTAAACCTAATAAATTTCTATCTCGACAGGTTATATGAAAAATTGGTTCTAAATTTATTCTTTCCTTAATAATATGAGAAAGAGCAATTGAACTCATCCTCAATCTGGCTAAAGGGCAATCCGTAATATTTACTGCATCTACTATCTTTCTAAAATGGTATGTATTTACCTCCTTTAAAATTTTATCTATATTCAAAGTTTTAGGAGGATCTAGTTCTACTGTTACTACAAATTTTTTAGCGGCTAATTTTTCTCTTAAATTCATTAATCACCTATCTACCTTTCCCCACAATTAAAAATCATTTCTGGCTTATTTATTGTGAAATCTCTTTGGATTTCTCCGTTGCTCGACTGACTGCTTTAATCAGAGTAACTCTTATTCCTCCATCTTCTAACTCCATTAACCCATCTACTGTAACCCCTGCAGGAGTAGTCACTGCATCTTTTAATAGGGCTGGATGCATACCGGTTTTTAATACCATCTTTGCTGCCCCTAATAAAGTTTGGGCGCTTAATCTTTGTGCTAATTCCCTGGGTAAACCCATTCTGACTCCTCCTTCAGTTAAGGATTCAATAATTATATAAGTATAAGCAGGACCACTACCAGATAAAGCGGTAACTACGTCCATCAACTCTTCTCGTTGAATAATTTCTACTAGTCCTACTGCCCCAAAGATATTTAAAGCCATCTGAAGGTGATGATTATCAACATATCTCCCGG
This sequence comes from Candidatus Atribacteria bacterium UBA6251, assembly GCA_002441285.1. Classification (GTDB taxonomy): domain Bacteria; phylum Atribacterota; class Phoenicimicrobiia; order Phoenicimicrobiales; family Phoenicimicrobiaceae; genus UBA6251. The sequence goes on from DJVR01000005.1 coordinate 21,461, forward strand.
GGCAAAGAACAGTTATCCCCTCATTGATCAAGGCTGGAGTATTGGGCATAGCCCTAATTACTGGTATTTTCTTTTCTAAATATTCCTCTATAAAATGAGTGCTAATAGCTGCAGCAATAGATATGATCAGTTGCTTTTCTGAAACTACCTCTTTAATTTCAGTAATTACTTTTCTTATCATTTGAGGTTTAATAGCCAAAATGATTATATCTTTCCCCACAATCATTTCTTTATTTTCAATATAAGTCATAATGTTGTATTTTTCAGCTATCTTTTTAGCATGTTCTTCTTGAGCTGTGCTCCCACTTAAATCTTCTTTCCTAACTAAATTATTTTTAATTATGCCACTAAGCAAGGTTTCTCCCATTTTGCCAACCCCTATAATGGCAATTTTTTTACCTACAAACATCTAATCCTCCTCCTCATATTACGCTAAAATCAACGTCTCCCCAAATACCCACCTGGTCATCTTTGATAATAAATATACCTTTTATTCCTTTGATCTTTTGAGCATAATTTAATCCTTTACGAATATCTTTTTTTGTTTTTATTAGATTACCAATAGCTGTGGCAGCTGCATCAGAAAATAAGACAGAATTAGAAATTACTGTAACTGCATCTGCAGTACCAAAACTTAAAGATGGCCCTATTGTTCCAGAAGAAGTACACACTCCTATCCAATTCTCCTGAGCATTTATCTTTAAGATAATTCTTTCACTTAAAATAGACTCCCCAGCAAAGATATTTACTTTTCTAGTCTTTTTACTCTTTATAAAAATATCCCCACCATTTTCTACAATAATTTCAGTTGAATAGTGTAAAAGTGCTTTCCCGATAAATTCAGCAACTGCTCCAGCTACTGCCGCCATAGGTCCCACTCCACAACGACTTGCTGCTTCAATCATAGATCTAATTATTTTTGGAGCATTAATATCCTGTGAATATGGCAAAAGGGTATCTTTAAAAAGGGGATAAATTTTAATATAATCCTCTATCTCTCTTCTAAACTTGGACAAAAAATACTGAGCATAATACCTCAAATTCTGATTTGCCCGGATATACAAATCACTTTCTCCTTCTCTTACCTGAAAAGAGACCAAATCTCTGTCTTTAATGGAATTACGATAAATTCTTTCTTTATATTCTACTTTTCTAATCAAAGGGGAAATCATTATTTATCCTCTTTATTATCTTCTTAAGTTAAGATTTTATAATTATTCTAACGAGGTATAAAAACTAATTAAAAAGTAACTTTTATTGCCCCTAAAGGACAAGCTTCTACACAATTACCACAAACTATACATTTTTCATAATCAAACTTCAATTTGTAAGTAATTTTATCTAAAGAAATTACTCCGGTAGAACAGATAGCTACACAAGCCCCGCAATCAACACATTTTTTCTCATCCCAGATTACTTCCTGTTCTAAAAATTCCACTTTAACCCCTAATTGTCTTACAAAATCTAAACCTTCTTTTATCTGCGGCTTACTTCCTTTGAGTTCTAAAACTAATTTTCCTCCCAAATTTGGCTTAAATTTTGCCTGTAAGATATTCACCCACAAATCGTATTTTTTTATCAACTGATAAGTTACTGGTTTTTCTACATTCTCGGAAGAAAAAGTAAAAATAACCTTCTTTTTTAACATTCAAATCATCCTCTCACTAATATATTAGTTAGTAATAAATCCTCATTGATGATTAACTCATAAACTTAAAGCTTTTTTTAAATAAAAAGTACTTTTAATGCAGGAGTCAAATTTATTCAAATCTTTTTCTTCGCTTACACTTTTCCTACCGAATTTCTAATAAAGGTTTAAATTCACCTTTTTTGGGTAATTTCTGAATTGGCTCCTGTAATAAAAAGTTGCCTTTTAGAATCTCTGCTTTTAATTTTAAAGCGATCTCCCGGGCTTTAGCATAACTGGAAAGTGGAGAGGTTGGAATATCTTTTCCTCTAATATTAATCATCCCCTCTCTTAGTTGTTTATAATTTACCCAACCTAAAGAAGGCTTTTTTAAACGCGGAAAACTATAATCAACTATTTCAGTATAAATATCTTCATCTTTTACCGCCACATATTTCATTATTTCACTATTCAAGATAGGAATAGGAACACCTATACCTATCAATAAACTTACACCATATCCTTTAAAAAATGCTGCTCGGATAAAATCAGGACTCATCTCTTTTAAATTCCCGATTACTGCCAGAGTGCCACCTTTATAAATCCTTTTTCCCCCTTCTGTTTTCAATAATTGAGGGTAAAATTGTGTTCCTTCCCAGACAATATAACCTTGTGCTCCTCCTAAAAAAATACGAGTTCCGATGCCTATAGTCATAAATTTGGGATCATTAAGTAATGGACTCAATTGACCACTTGTACTATAATTTGCGTTTCCCATTTCAGGAAGTAATATACCCATATAAGTATATATTTTGCGATGGGAAGTATTGACCGCTACATTATAATTTTGATAGCTATTACGAGGGTTAAATAAGATTGCTTGATTGATACTTTCTTTAGTAATATAAGTTTCTATTTCTCTTCTCGGATAACAATCAGTCCCCTGGGATATAGCTTTTAATTTAATCTTTTTCCCAGAAATTAAATCTTCAATTACATGTGCTCCTCCATAAGCCATTCCTTTACTCTCAGAAAGTTGTGTAGCACCTAAATATACATCTACTGCCGCCAATCCTGCATAAGCTTCTACATCATTTAACCAAACCTTTTGCATTCTAATGGGAGGATCGCTATGACCAAAATTTATTATTGCCCCCGAAGAACACATAGGTCCAAAAGTACCAGTAGTAACTACATCAACTTCTTCAGTGGCTTTTTCTATTCCCTTCTTTTCGACTATGGGAATAATTTCTTCGGCACTTACTACGACAGCTTCTCCTTTTTTGATTCTTTCATTGATTTCTTTATAGGTTTTTTTTACAGTCATAGAGCTACCATCCTTTCAACCAAGCAATAATAATTATAGACTCATTTATTACTATACCTTTTTTATTATTTAATCACCCAAACATTTAATTAGTGGAAAAAGATCTGTCAATAAAATAAATAGTTAATTAACATTAATTATTAATCTCTTTTTTCTGTAAAGCAATTATATTTAACATCTTTTCAGTCGCTTCAACCGCTGCTAAAACTTGATCTGAATTTACTCCTTTAGTAATAAAAGTTTTTTTATCTCCCTGCCCCCAAGTAATAACGCATTGTACCAGAGCATCCGTCTTGCCTCCTGGAGGTATAGTAACTGAATAATCTAAAAGATCCGGCAAAACATATTTTATTTTTTTAGTTATATTTCTAAGTACATTCATAAAAGCATCATAACCACCGTCTCCTTGGGCAGTTTCTTCTAATTCTATATCCTTATCCTTTTCATTGACCCGATATACCAACTTAACCACCGCAGTAGGTTTTAATTCAGTACTGGTAATAATATTACATGATTTTAAATTAAAACTCTTTTTCTGTGGTGTTTCTAAGATGTCTGAGATAATATAGGGTAAATCTCCCTCAGTAATAACTTCTTTTTTGTCGGCAAGTTCAATTATTCTTTCTAAGACAAGTTTTTTCTGTTGCTGACTAAGTTCAATTCCCATTTCTTCCAGATTATATTCCAGGTTAGATTTACCACTTAATTTACCCAGAGAATATTGTCTTTTGCGATTAAAGCGCTCAGGTGAAAGTTTACTATTATAAAGATTCGCTTTTCTATCTCCGTCAGCATGAATTCCCGCGGTCTGGGTAAAAACATTCGACCCGCATATTGGTTTATTAAAAGCTACGCGGTAGCCGGTAAATGATTCTACTACTCTACTAGCTTTAAATAGTTGCTTTTCCTCTACTCCGGTTTTAATTTTTAAAAAATCATGTAAGCCTACAATTACCTCATCCAAGGAGGAATTTCCTGCTCGCTCTCCCATACTATTGATCGTACAATGTACTCCCTTTACTCCTGCCTCTACTGCTGATAGGGTGTTAGCAGTAGCTAGCCCATAATCATTATGGGCATGAAAATCAAAATGTAGAGAGGGATATTTGGATATAATTTCTTTTAAGAACTGCCATACCTGGGAAGGGTAAAGAATACCTAAGGTATCAGGTAACATAAAGCGTTGAATCTTCTCATGCCTAAGATTATCCAGGAGATAATAAAAATAATCCCTTGAGTAAAGCATACCATTAGACCAATCTTCAAAATATATATTACAATTAATTCCCTTTTGATTAGCATACTTAAGAGTCTCTTTTATGTCTTCTAAATGTTGTTCTTTGGTTTTTCTTAGTTGTTTAGACAAATGATTGATTGAACCCTTAGCCAGTATATTCATAACTTTCCCATTTAAATTACTAATCCAGTCAACTGATTCGGTTTTATCCACAAAACCCAGGATTTCTATTCTATCAGCATAATGATTTTTTTGAGCCCATTCCATAATCTGAGCTACTGATTGTTCTTCTCCCTTGCTTACTTTTGTGCTGGCAATTTCAATTCTATCTACTTTGATGTCTTCTAATAATATTTGAGCAATGGCTAATTTTTCAGAAGGAGAATAACTCACTCCTCTCATCTGTTCTCCGTCCCTTAAAGTTGTATCCATTATCTCTATTCTTTTTTCCACTTTCTATCACTTCCTTTTATCTTAGTGGTTAGTTTTAATTCATTAGTTTAATAGTTAGTCAGGCGTAAACTAGTCCACCAGCCTGTCAATTACTAATCAATAAAATAATTATTTACTAAGATCTAACGATTTATTATACAGTATCTATTTACTATTCAATATTTAAAATTCTAAACAATCAGCTCGCCCTCAATAGTTTAAGCTAATTTATAAACCATTTTATTTACTGCATTAAGATAGGCCAGAATACTCGCTTCTAAAGTATCAGTACTAGTACCTCGACCAGTAAAGATATTCCCTTTTTCATTCTTTATTTTTACCAGAACCTTTCCTTGGGCATCTTTTCCTTTGGTTAAAGCTTGAACATTATAATCTATTAATTTTAATTTTAATTTAGTTATTCGATCTATTGCTTTGAATGAGGCATCTACTGGACCATCTCCACAAGCCGCATCTTCTAAATGTTGCTTATCTTGATATAACAACCTGATGGTAGCTGTAGGTAAAGTTTTATTACCTGTATTAACCTGAAAATACTCTAACTTATAGGTCTCGACAATTTGGCCTATTACTTCTTCAGAAACGATTGCTTCTAGATCTTCAACAAAGATTTCCTTCTTTTTATCCGCTAATAATTTAAATTTTTCAAATACTTCATTCAATCTTTCCCGGTCTAATATATAACCCATTTCTTCTAACCTATTCTTAAGTGCATTTCTCCCGGAATGCTTTCCTAAAACAAGACTACTCTTTTCCAGACCTATCGATTTAGGAGCCATAATTTCATAAGTAGTTCGTTCCTTTAATATTCCATCCTGATGAATACCCGCTTCATGGGCAAAAGCATTCCTTCCTACTATTGCTTTATTTGGTTGAATAGTAAAGCCGGTTAATTTACTAACTAATCGGCTAAGGGGATAAATATGGGAAGTATTAATCCCGGTAGTCTTATGATAGATGTCTATTCTAGTTTTAAGAGCCATTACAATTTCTTCTAAAGATGCATTACCAGCTCTTTCTCCAATCCCATTGATAGTACATTCTACCTGGGTAGCGCCATGTTTAATAGCTTCTAAGGAATTAGCCACTGCTAAACCCAAATCATTATGACAATGTACGCTAATAACTGCTTTTCCAATATTAGGGACATTTTCTTTAATATCTTTGATAAGATTCCCAAACTCCTCTGGCTGGGCATACCCTACAGTATCGGGGATATTTATTATTGTGGCTCCAACTTTAATTACTTCTTCAAAAATTCTATATAAAAATTCTTTTTCGCTTCTACTGGCATCCTCTGCTGAAAATTCAACCTCAGAACAGAGTTTAACTGCATATTTTACCGCTTCTACAGCTTGTTCTAAAACTTGTTCTGGAGTAAGTTGCAATTTATATTTCATATGAATAGGAGAAGTAGCAATAAAGGTATGAATACGGGGGCGATCAGAATATTTTACTGCCTCCCAAGCTCTTTCAATATCTTTCCTGGTAGCTCGAGCTAAACCCGCAATGGTACAACCCTTGATAGTTTGAGCTATTAATTTTACTCCTTCAAAATCACCGGGAGAAGCAATGGGAAAGCCAGCTTCAATTACATCTACCTTAAGTTTCTCTAAATTTTTGGCAATCTCCAATTTTTCATAAGTATTTAGAGAGGCTCCCGGACATTGTTCGCCATCTCGAAGTGTAGTATCAAAGATTAATATTCTATCTTCCATGATTTTACCTCCTCCTAAAAAACTCATTGCTTATCTTATCCTATACCTATCTTTCTTTTTAATATCCTTCTTCAAACCCATATACTATAATTAATTAAAGCTTAGTATATTAACCAAGTAATTACTTAACTAATTTACTCCTTGCAAGACACCTATTTATTTTTTTATCCAGGGCATCATTTTACGTAATTCTTCTCCTACTTTTTCAATTAGATAATTTGCTTCTTTATTTCGCATAGCTCGATAATAGGGCTTTCCTGCTTGATTTTCTAGAATCCAATCTTTTGCAAATTCTCCGCTCTGTATTTCAGCTAAAACTTTTTTCATTTCCTGACGAGTCTCTTCATTTATAATCCTTTTACCTACTTTTAAATCCCCATATTCAGCAGTATTGCTCACATTATCTCGCATATAAGTAATTCCACCCTGATAAATTAGATCAACAATCAATTTTAATTCATTTAAACACTCAAAATAAGCAATTTCTGGTTGATATCCTGCCTCTACCAAGACATCAAAACCAGCCTGAATTAAGGCCGTTACTCCTCCACAAAGAACTGTTTGTTCACCAAATAAATCAGTCTCTGTCTCTTCTTTAAATGTGGTTTCAATGGTCCCTGCTCGAGTCCCTCCTATGGCCCAGGAATAAGCCAATCCAATTTCTTTAGCCTTACCCGAATAATCCTGATATACCGCTATTAGATTGGGGACACCTTTGCCCTGCAGATACATTTCTCTTACCAGACGGCCCGGGCTCTTAGGGGCCACCATAATTACATCCACATTCTGAGGAGGAATGATTTGACTAAAGTGGATATTAAATCCGTGAGAGAACATTAAAACATTCCCTTCTCTTAAATTTTCCTTAATACCTTCTTGAGAATATACTTTAGCTTGAACTTCGTCTGGAATTAATATTTGAATAATATCACCAATTTTGGCCGCCTCAGGAATACTCATTGCTTTTAATCCATCTTTTTCTACCAGATTATACGATTTACTTCCTTCACGTAAACCTACCACCACTTTAATCCCGCTATCATGTAAATTAAGGGCCTGTCCTCTTCCCTGACTGCCATAACCAATAACTGCAACAGTCTTTCCTTCTAAATATTCCTTTTTTACATCCCGATCATAATATATCTTAGCCATTTTTTTATTCTCCTTTTTATTTATTCAATAATATAGATTAAAATTTAAATCACATTTTTGGAATCTTTTCCTAAATATTTCAATTAGAAATATCCTTATTCACCCGTTTTTTTTAAAGTAAATATATCTTTGCTTCCTCTGGAAAGGGCAATTTTACCGGTTCTAACTACTTCTTTTATCCCAAAAGGTCTTAATAATTCAATTAAGGCATTTACTTTATCTTCCACCCCGGTAGTTTCGATAGTCATAATCTGGTTATTAACATCAACTATCTTGGCTCTAAAAATATCTACTAGCTGTATTACCTCTGATTGCACAGGTAAAGAATTAGTACTTACTTTAATCAAAGCCAATTCTCTCTCTACCGAACTTTGAGCTTGAAGGTCTCTAACTTTGAAGACATCAACTAATTTATTAAGTTGTTTAGTAATCTGTTCCAAAACTTTTTCATCTCCCTCTACTACAATGGTCATTCTAGAGACTCCATTCTCTTCGGTATGACCAACCGCAAGACTTTCAATATTAAAACCTCTTCGAGTGAATAAGCTAGCCACCTTCGCCAGAATACCAGGATAATCCTTTACCAATACCGCAATAGTATGTCTCATAATTAATCAACTCCTAACATTTCAGATATAGAAGCACCAGGTGGTACTATAGGGGAGACATTCTCTTCTTCTGGAACCAAACAATCAATTAAAACAAATTCATTTAAAGAGAAGGCTTTATTTAATGCAGGATACAGTTCTTGTTTTTTACTTACTCTAATTGCGGTTCCCCCATAAGCCTCTACCAATTTTACAAAATCTGGACTCCCAAATAGATTGGTGGAAGCATATCTCTTTTTAAAAAATAATTCTTGCCACTGCCTTACCATTCCTAGATAGCTATTGTTAATCAGTATAACCACAAAATTGAGTTTATGCCCCATCGCAATAGCTAATTCTTGCAAGTTCATCTGAAAACTACCATCACCTGAAATACAAACAACTTTTTTCTCAGGACAGCCAAACTTAGCTCCAATTGCCGCCGGAAGACCATATCCCATTGTTCCCAATCCCCCGGAAGAGATAAAAGTTCGAGGTTCAGTATATTGATAATATTGAGCTGACCACATCTGGTGTTGACCCACATCAGTAACTATTACTGCTTTTCCTTCAGTTATCTCATAAACTTTTTCTATAATATACTGTGGTCTTAAGATCTCATCATTCTTATATTTCAAGGGATTTTTCTTTTTCCATTCTTTTATTTTCTCTAACCAGGTTTTATGCTCTTTTTTGTTTACTGCTTCATTTAATCTTTTTAATACTTTTTTAAGATCGCCAACAATAGGAATATCAACAGAAATATTTTTCCCAATTTCAGCAGGGTCAATATCTACATGGATCACTTTTGCTTGTGCACCAAAATCAGATAGTTTGCCGGTAATTCTATCATCAAATCTTACTCCCAAAGCAATAATCAAATCAGCATCACTAATAGCATAATTGGCATAAGGGGTACCATGCATCCCCAACATTCCTAAAGAAAGAGAATGGGTTTCCGGAAAAGAACCTAAGCCCATTAGAGTAGTAGTAACAGGAATACTGGTTTTTAAGGCTAACTCTCTTAACTCAGACGAGGCATTAGAAATAATAACTCCTCCTCCTGCTAAAATTATTGGTCTTTTTGCTTTTTCTATACTTTGAGCTGCCATCTTAATCTGTTTAATATGGCCATCATAAGTCGGATTATAGCCTATAACCTTTAATTTATCAGGATATTCAAAATTAGTCTGAGCTAATTGAACATCTTTGGGTAAATCTACTAAAACTGGTCCGGGCCTACCTACTTTTGCAATATAAAAAGCCTCTTTTATAATCTCAGCTAATTCCTCTACCCTTCTGACTATATAATTATTCTTGGTAATAGAAGAGGTAATACCACATATATATACTTCTTGAAAAGCATCTGTTCCAATTAGTTTAGTAGAAACTTGTCCAGTAAAGGCAACTATAGGAACGGAATCAAGATAAGCATTAGCTAAACCCGTTACCAGATTAGTAGCTCCTGGCCCAGAAGTAGCCAAACATACCCCCACTTTACCTGTAGCTCGAGCATATCCATCAGCTGCATGAGCAGCTCCTTGTTCATGCCGGGTTAGAATATGTTTAATAGAAGGTTCACTATAAAGGATATCGTATACTGGCATAATAGCTCCACCTGGAACACCAAAAATAACGTCAACACCCTCTTTCTTAAGGCATTGTACCAGTATTTCGGCGCCACTTAGTTTCATTTTAATCATCTCCTTTCTTTTATATTTCAAACAAATTCCCTGCCATCTTTTCCCTATTTTTATATATAAAAAGACTCCAACAAATAAATCCATCTTGTTAATTACAACAAAAGGGACCTATCCGCTGGAGTCTTTTATACTCACGGTGTAACACCAATATTCCTGGTATTGGTGTTTTATACCACTTGGTCCAGGCTCTAATCTTGGTTAATTAGACGGAACCCTAGGTATACTCCCAAAAAAACAAAAAACTTTCGTCTTAATCTTAGTCTAAAAAAGACTAAAATAGGGACGAAAGTCGTCGTGGTACCACCCTATTTCGATAAAGATAATATTTAAACCATTATATCCTTATCCTCATTGGTTATAAACCATAACGCCTTTATCGACGTCACAGGTTACTTTACTAAAGTTCACCTATGCCTTAATATGGAAGGTGAGATCTTCAACTAACTTAAGCTACCAATTCCCACCAATTCTTGGCTCTCTTAAGCAATTCAGTTAGCCTACTTTTCCTTCCTCAGTTTTACCTATATTTATTAAAAATGAATATACTACAATTAAACTCAAATGTCAAGAAAAAAATGTGCGTTGTCCAGGACATACTATACAATTTTTAAATTATGGTTATTCTCAGTATATCAAAAAAGTATTAGAATTAGTAGAAATAAATCCTGACAAGATAGAATGGAGGTTATATGATGACTGGACACCGTACCACTCTGAAAGCAGGAAAGATAAATTATAAGGTTTTAAGAAAGATCAATCCTGAAGCGGTCAGATTAGCTGT
>DJVR01000055.1 GCA_002441285.1 Candidatus Atribacteria bacterium UBA6251
GGTCGGATTTATCCGACCCGATTATACCCTTGATTATGTTTATTAAAAAATGAATAGGAGAAAAGGTAAAATAGTAATAGGGAGGTAAAATAAACGATAAATGACCAAAATAAGAATTCGTATTCAGGCTTATGACCATAGAATATTAGATAATTCTATCTTAAAAATAATAGAAACAGTAAAGAGAATTGGTGGAGAATATTCTGGACCTATACCTTTGCCTACGGAGATAAATAAATACTGTGTATTACGTTCACCACATGTAGATAAAAAGTCCAGAGAAGAATTTGAAATTAGAACCCATAAAAGAATAGTAGATATTCCGGAACCATCAGCAAAAACTATAGAAGCTTTGATGCATCTTGATTTACCATCCGGAGTAGACATTGAGATAAAGACCTTAGAAAACTAAAGCTCAAGAGAATTATAATTAATTTTATTTAAAGAAGTTAACTGACTTAAAATAATTGATTTTGAATTATGTTTTAAAATTAAAAATATAAATATATTAATTAAATATAAAATTGTAAGAAAAAATAACTGGATAGTTTATAGAGCTTAGAGTAGGGAAAAAGACAATCTAGTTGGGCAATCAATTCTGGAGGTGAAAAAAAGAAAAATGAGTATTGGTATAATAGGAGAAAAGGTAGGAATGACCAGAGTATTTAATAAAGAAGGTCAATCTATACCCGTAACAGTTATTCAGGCAGGACCTTGTCCAGTAGTACAAGTTAAAAATCAAGAAAATGATGGTTACGCTGCAGTTCAAATTGGTTTTAAAGATATAAAAAAGAAAAAAGTTAGCCAACCTTTGGTTGGACATTTTGCCAAGAAAAAATTAACACCGTTAAAATACTTAAAAGAATTTAGAATTAATAGTCCAGATGAATATAACTCTACTTCAGAAATAAAAGTAGATATTTTTAAAGATGGAGAAAGGGTGGATATTAGCGGTATATCAAAAGGTAAAGGATTTGCAAGTGCTTTTAAGAAACATAATTTTTCTGGCGGCCCAAAGACCCATGGTCAGAAGGATTATTATCGGGCAGTAGGTTCTTTAGGAGCAACTGATGCAGCCAGAGTTTTTAAAGGGAAAAGAATGCCAGGTCATACTGGTGACTATAAAGTTAAGATAAGAAATCTAGAAGTGATAAAAGTAGATTTAGAGAAAAATTTGATTTTAGTCAAAGGTGCAGTTCCAGGAGCTAAAGGAACCATATTGTTAATCAATAAAATTACTTAAGTTAGCAGTTTATATTTACCAGGGAAGGAGGATTTAAGGTGACTGAGTTATCTTTGTATAATATAAAAGGAGAAGAGGTTGGAGAATTTTCCCTCAAAGATGATATTTTTAATGCAAAAATAAATAAATATCTAGTTCATCAGGTAGTGAAGCGCTATTTAGCTGATAAAAGGAGGGGAACTGCTTCTACAAAAACTAGGGGTGAAGTAAGTGGAGGAGGAGCAAAACCCTGGAGACAAAAAGGTACCGGAAGAGCAAGAGCGGGATCGGATCGTTCCCCCATCTGGGTAGGAGGAGGAACCGTTTTTGGACCTCAACCAAGAGATTATTCCTTTTCTTTGCCCAAAAAAATGAAAATTGCAGCTATAAAATCAATTTTATCAGATAAAATGAAGAATGGAGAAATTATTATTTTAGACCAGTTAAGCTTAGAAGATGCTAAAACTAAAAAAATGGCAGAAATATTAAAAAATTTACAAGCTTTAGAAAAACCATTAATTGTAATTGGTAAAGAAGATGAAAATATTGCGAAGATGGTAAGGAATATTAAAGGTGCAATGGTATTACCTTCCTCTAAAATTAATAGTTATGATCTGATAAATCATCAAAAATTAATTTTTACTAAGGAAGCAATACAAAAAATAGAGGAGGTTCTAAATGATAAATCCTGATCAAGATATCATTTTACATCCCCTAATCTCAGAAAAGAGTGTTAGATTAAAAGAACAGAATAAATATGTTTTTAAAGTTGATTGGAACGCCAATAGTACAGAAGTCGGTAAAGCAATTGAAGAGAAATTTAAAACTAAGGTAGAAAAAGTAAACCTGATAAAAGTACCTAGCAAAAAGAAAAGATTGGGTAGATACTCAGGGAAGACATCACGGTGGAAAAAGGCTATAGTAACCTTAAAAGCGGGTGAAAAAATTAAAGAATTGGAAAATATCTAAGAAGAAAATATGAATATTTTAAGATAAGAGGTGTAATTTAAAGTGGCAGAGATAAAAAAATTTAAACCTACCTCACCAGGAAGAAGACATATGACTGTCCTTTCTCATGATGAAATAACTGCTCCTAAACCTGAAAAATCATTAACTAAAGGGTTTAGTAAAAAAGCAGGGAGAAATAATCAAGGAAGAGTCGCGGTAAGGCATCAAGGTGGAGGTAATAAAAGAAGATATAGAATTATTGATTTTAAAAGAGACAAAAAGGATATTCCAGCTAAAGTAGCGTCAATTGAATATGATCCGAATCGTTCGGCTTATATTGCCTTATTACATTATATAGATGGTGAAAAGAGATATATTATATGTCCCGAAAAATTAAATGTAGGTGATATAGTAGTTTCTGGTAAAGAAGCAGATATCAAAGTGGGCAATACCAAACCCCTAAAAGAGATTCCACTGGGATCTTTGATTCATAATATTGAATTAAATCCTGGTCAGGGTGGTAAATTAGTTCGTTCTGCAGGTGCTTCTGCCCAGTTAATGGCAAAAGAAGGAGATTATGCTCAAGTAAAACTTCCTTCTGGAGAAGTAAGATTAGTTCATCTAAATTGTATGGCAACTATCGGACAGGTAGGGAATTTGGATTACGAAAATATATCCTATGGTAAGGCAGGGAAAAAAAGATGGTTAGGGATAAGACCAACAGTTAGAGGGGTAGCTATGAATCCTATAGACCATCCATTGGGAGGAGGAGAAGGAAAAACTTCCGGAGGAAGACATCCTGTTTCTCCTACTGGTGTACCAGCTAAGGGATATAAAACCAGAAAGAAACAAAAATATTCTGATAAATATATAATAAAAAATAGATCTAAAAAATAATAGGTAAGGGGGATTAATATTTGCATGTCTAGATCTCTAAAAAAAGGGCCTTATATTGATGAAAAATTATTAAAAAGGATAAGAGAGCTAAATCAAAAGAGGAAAAAAGCCATTATTAAAACTTGGTCTAGAGGCTCTACTATTTTTCCCATTATGGTAGGTCATACCATTGCTGTACACAATGGGAAAAAACATATACCAGTTTATATTACTGAAAATATGGTGGGTCATAAATTAGGTGAATTTGCCCCAACTCGTTTTTTTAAAGGGCATGGTGCTCATACTGAAAGATCAACAGCTCTCAAATAGAAAACAAACTCAGTTATAAGGTTTTAATCGATTATAAATTTTATAAAATAAAAAATAAAAGGATGTTAAAATTATCCTTTAATGTATATAAAGAATAATCAGGCAAAAAGCTAATTATCAGGAGGACAAAATGGGTATAAAAGCGGAAGGAAAATATTTGCCAATCTCTGCTCGAAAAGGAAGACAGGCTGTAGATATTATCAGAGGAAAGGATGCTGGAGAGGCTCTATTAGCTTTAGAATATCTTCCCCATCGTTCGGCAAAAATGGTATATAATGTTTTAAAATCAGCAATTTATAATGCTCAAAATAATAATAATATGGATGTGGAAGATCTATATGTTTCGGAAGCTTTTGTAAACGAAGGACCTACCTTAAAAAGATATAGGCCAAGATCAAGAGGAATAGCTAATAGAATAAGAAAAAGAACCAGTCATATTACTATTATAATCGATTCCAAAAAGGAGGAGAGGTAATTGGGACAAAAAGTACATCCAAAAGGATTAAGGGTAGGAATTATTAAAGATTGGGACGTAAAGTGGTTTACAAAAAAAGGATATGCTAAATATATTTATGAAGATTATCAGATAAGGAAATTTATTAGAGAACAATTAAAAAATGCGGGAGTAGCGAATATAGAAATAGAAAGGATTGCCGATCGGGTTAGAATAACTATTCAATGCTCCAGACCTGGAATAGTGATTGGTAGAAAAGGATCAGAAGTAAATAAATTAAAGGAAGCAATATCCAAATTAATTTCTGGCGATATCCAGTTAAAAATAACTGAAGTGAAAACTCCTGAATTAAGTGCTCAATTGGTAGCAGAAAACATTGCTGAGCAGTTAGAAAGAAAAGGTTCGACTAAGCGAGCAATGAAGCAAGCAGCTAATCGAGCTCTTAAAGCTGGAGCAGAAGGAATAAAGATTTCTTGTGCAGGTAGAATTGGTGGAGCAGAAATTGCTAGAACAGAATGGCATTTAGAAGGAAGATTACCCTTACATACCCTAAGAGCAGATATAGATTATGGTTTTACTGAAGCTAATACAACTTATGGAAAAATTGGGGTAAAAGTATGGATTTTCAATGGGGAGGTACTCTCTTCTAATAATAGCAAAATGAAAGTAAAAACCGATTCCCAGAAGGTGTTAAATATTGAGGAGAATGAAGAAGAAGCTCAAGATTATAACTTAGAAGGAGGGCAAGGTAATGCTACAACCCACTAGAACAAAATTTAGAAAGACTCAACGCGGAAAAATGAAAGGCTATGCCCATAAAGGGAATCTTTTAGAGTTTGGTGAATATGGTTTATTGGCACTAGAACCAGCCTGGATTACCAGCGCCCAGATTGAAGCAGCCAGAATAAGCATTACCCATGCAGTTAAAAGAGGTGGAAAACTCTGGATAAGAATATTCCCTGATAAGGTAGCAACTAAAAAACCGGCAGAAACTAGAATGGGAAAAGGAAAGGGTGCACCGGATCACTGGGTAGCAGTAGTTAAGCCAGGTCGAATTTTGTTTGAAATAGGCGGTATAGATTTTGATTTAGCCAAAAAAGCATTTCGCTTAGCTGCGAGTAAATTACCCATTAAAACTCGTTTTCTTTCGAGGGAAGAACAGGTGGTGGAGTAAATGAAGGCAAATGAATTAAGAAATTTATCCGTAGAAGAATTACAAAAAAAATTAATAGATTTTAAAGATGAATTGTTTAGTTTGAGGTTTCAGATGGTTACCGGGCAATTAGGAAATCCTTCTAGGATAAGAGAAGTAAAACATAATATTGCTCGAGCGAAGACTATTTTAAGAGAGATTGAGTTAAAAAAAAGTAATCAAAATTTAATTTCTACTAAGGAGGGTTAAGAAAATGTCCGGTAAAAACTTAAAAACCAAAGTTGGAGAAGTTATAAGTGATAGAATGGATAAAAGCGTAGTTGTTAAAGTGGAATACTTGGTATCGCATCCTTTATATCAAAAAAGAATCAAACAATCATCAAAATTTATAGCTCATGATGAAAATAATAATTGTCATATTGGTGATAAGGTAAAGATAATTGAAACTAGGCCTTTGAGCAAAAGAAAGAGATGGAGAGTAGTTGGAATTATTGAAAAGTCGAAATAGGGATTATTAGTGATACAAAAAAGATTGAAGAGAGGGTAATAAAATGATACAAATGAGTACAAGATTATTTGTAGCAGATAATTCCGGGGCAAAAGAGATTCAATGTATTAAGGTATTAGGTGGCTCCCGAAGAAGATATGCTCGAATTGGTGATATTATTGTTGCTTCAGTAAAAGAAGCAGCAGTAGGAGGAACTTGTAAAAAAGGTCAAGTAGTAAAGGCAGTTATTGTACGAACAAAAAAAGAAATGGGAAGAACAGATGGTTCTTATATTCGATTTGATGATAATGCTGCAGTAATCATCAATAATCAGAATGAACCGGTGGGAACTAGAATATTTGGTCCGGTTGCTCGCGAATTAAGAACTAAAAATTTTATGAAAATTATATCACTAGCTTCGGAAGTGGTATAAAAGTGAGGGAGGAATGCTGGTGTGAATAGTAAGGTAAATTTTAAAAAAGGTGACCAGGTAGTAGTAATTAGTGGAGATGATCAAGGTAAAAAGGGTAAAATTGTAAGTATTTTTCCAAAAAAAATGCAGGTAATTATTGAAGGGGTTAATTTTTTAAAAAAACATAACAAGCCCACTCAAAAAGTTCCCCAGGGTGGTATCATTAAAAAAGAAGGTGCGCTGCATATCTCTAATATCAGATTAATTTGTAATAAATGCAATAAACCAACCAAAATTAAAAGGGATAGTACTAAAGAGGGGAAAAGGGTAAGAATATGTAAAGAATGTGGAGAAATTATTGATAAAGTATAGGAGGTCGGATATGCCCCGATTGAAAGATAAATATTTTAACCAAATTATACCAGAAATGATGAAAAGATTTCAATATAAGAGTGTTATGGCAGTACCCAGACTTAAAAAGATAATTATTAATATGGGTTTAGGAAGTTCTAACAAAGATGCTAAAATTTTAGAAGAAGCAGTAGAAGAATTAGCTGCTATTAGTGGTCAAAAACCAATTATTACCAGAGCAAAAAAGTCCATTTCTAATTTTGGGGTAAGAAAGGGAATGCCAGTAGGTTGTAAAGTTACTTTGCGCAATGACCGTATGTATGATTTTTTTGATAAATTCATTAATATTGCCATTGCTAGAATACGTGATTTCAGAGGAGTTCCTTCTGATTCATTTGATGGGAGAGGAAATTATACGATAGGTATAAAGGAACAATTAATATTTCCAGAGATAGATTTTGACCAAGCTACTCATACTATCGGAATGAATGTTACTATAGTAACCAGTGCTAGAAATGATGAGGAAGGTAGAGCCCTTTTAGAATTTTTTGGCATGCCTTTTAAGTCTTGATCATAAAATTTATTTTTTGGAAAAGTAAATAAATCGCAATTAGGCACTTATAAAAGTTATAAGATAATACAGATTAAGTGAGAATCGAGAAAAGGAGGATCTATTGTGGCAAAAAAGTCCCTGATAGAAAAAGCTAAAAGAGAACCGAAATATAAAGTAAGAAAGTATTATCGCTGTAGTATTTGTGGACGACCCAGGGGTTATTTCAGAAAATTTGGGATATGTAGAATTTGTTTTAGAAAAATGGCACATAATGGAGAATTACCAGGAGTAATAAAATCAAGCTGGTAAAAACCAGATAATTTTATTTATTTAAGTTAAATGAGAGGGGGAAATCAAATAATGAGCGTTATTTCAGATCCTGTTGCCGATTTATTAACTCAAATAAGAAATGCTAATAAAATGCGACAGAAATCTATAATCATACCGTCATCAAATTTAAAAATGGAGATTGTTCGTATACTTAAAGATGAAGGGTTTATTAAAGACTATAAATATAAAGAAGATAATAAACAAGGTCAACTGATTATTTATTTAAAATATTTAGAAAAAGAAAGGGTTATTAATAATTTAAAGAGAATTAGTAAACCTGGGTTAAGGGTTTATGTTAAGAAAGATGAAATACCTGAAGTATTAGGGGGATTAGGAATTTCTATTTTATCTACCTCCCAGGGGGTTATGACAGGGAAAGAGGCTATGCGTAGACATCTGGGTGGTGAGGTAATTTGTTATGTCTGGTAGAGAAATTTCTAATTAAAAAAGTTTAAAGTAAGAAAAATAGATACTGTTAAATAGGAGGATTTCTATGTCTAGGATAGGAGGGAAACCAGTAATTATCCCAGAGGGAGTACAAGTTGAATTGGGTGAAAAAAATAAAGTTAAAATTTCCGGAAAAATGGGAGTCTTAGAAAAGAGAATTCACCCCAGCATTAAGGTTAAAGTAGAAGATAATAAGATAATTTTGAATAGGGATTCAGAAAGTAAATTTCATAAATCTCTTCATGGCTTAAGTAGAAGCTTATTAAATGGCATGGTAATAGGAGTAAGTAAGGGTTTTGAAAAGGTTTTAGAAATAGAAGGAGTAGGCTATCGAGCTAATGTGGAAGGTGAAAAATTGATTGTTCAGGTAGGCTATTCTCATCCTATAAAGATTGACCCCCCAAAAAATATTACTTTTGAAGTAGAAAAACAAAAATTAATCAAAGTGAAGGGTATCGATAAACAAGAAGTAGGTGAAATTGCTGCCCAGATAAGAAAATTAAGAAAACCTGAACCTTATAAAGGAAAAGGGATAAGATATCAGAATGAAGTAATTAAAAAGAAAGTGGGTAAATCTGGAGTAAAATAGGCTAGTAGTTGAAAAAGCCATCTAGAAAGGAGCACCAAAATTGTTTGAAATAAATAGAAATTTAGCCAGAAAAAAAAGACATAAAAGGATTAGAAAGAATATAATAGGAACCAAAGAAAGACCTAGATTATGTGTTTTTAGAAGTCTAAAACATATTTATGCTCAGGTGATTGATGATGAAACAGGAGAAACTCTTGTTTCTGCCTCAACGCTAAATAAAGAAATCAATAGTCAACTGAGTTATAAAGGGAATATTCAAGCAGCCCAAGTGTTAGGTGAATTATTAGTTAAAAAATTGCAAGCAGCAGGAATAAATAAAGTAGTCTTTGATCGTGGTGGTTATTTATATCACGGCAGAGTAAAAGTTTTTGC
The DNA here is from genome assembly GCA_002441285.1 of Candidatus Atribacteria bacterium UBA6251. Classification (GTDB taxonomy): domain Bacteria; phylum Atribacterota; class Phoenicimicrobiia; order Phoenicimicrobiales; family Phoenicimicrobiaceae; genus UBA6251. The sequence continues at coordinate 8,525 of DJVR01000055.1, forward strand.
TGAAAGTGTCAGAAAAGGTAAGATTGAATTCTAATTGCAGGGGAAAAAGATGAATTATTGTAAATATATTTTATCAAAAAATAATTTAGATTTATACCAAGTAAAATAGCATTGAGGAGGTGGATACGTGCAAAAAGTTAACCCTGAAGGTTTAGAACTAAAAGAATCAGTAGTTTTTGTCAATAGAGTAAGTAAGGTAGTCAAAGGTGGAAAGAGATTTGGTTTCGCTGCTATGGTAGTAGTAGGTAATGGAGAAGGAGTAGTAGGTTTAGGTTACGGAAAAGCTAATGATGTATCTGAAGCTATTCGTAAAGGCGTCGTAAAAGCGAAAAAAGAATTAATAAAAGTAAAAATGAAAAAAAGAACTATTCCTTACCTAGTTGAAGGTAACTTTAGAGCAGCCAAAGTAATCCTTAAGCCAGCGTCCCCAGGTACAGGGGTTATTGCTGGAGGTGCAGTAAGAATTATTTTAGAAGCTGCAGGATTTCAAGATGTACTAACTAAGTCTCTGGGAAGCAGTAATAATTTGAATATTGCTAAGGCTACTATTAAAGCTTTAATGAGTATTAAAAATGTTAAAGAAATAAAAAGATTACGAGGTAAGAATATCCAGGAAATTTATGGCATATCGAGGCAAACGGGGGAGGTAGTGAGTAATGAAATTAGATAAATTAAGTCCAGCCCCTCATTCAATTAAAAAGCCAAAAAGAGTTGGCAGGGGTTGTAGTTCAGGCCATGGTTTCACTTCTGGTAGAGGATCAAAAGGACAAAAATCTAGATCTGGAGCAAAAATTAAAAGAGGTTTTGAAGGTGGTCAAATGCCTCTGTACAGGAGAATCCCTAAAAGAGGTTTTATTAATGTATTCAAAAAAAAGATTATTCCAATAAATTTAGAAAGACTCAATATCTTTAATGAAGGAGAAACAATTACTCCCCAAAAGCTTATAGACGCTGGAATAATCAAGAAAATTGATCATGGAGTAAAAATTTTAGCTAAAGGAAAACTTAATAAAAAATTGATCGTTCAAGCCCATCAATTTAGTCAACAAGCTATTAAAGAAATAGAATCAATCGGCGGGAAGATTGAGGTGATATAATTGTTAGCAACCATTAGTAATCTATTTAAAATACCCGATTTAAAGAAGAGACTACTCTTTACTATTTTGATGATCGTTATAGTTAGGTTGGGTAGCCATATACCTTTGCCTGGTATTGACAAAGAAGCAATGGCAAACCTATTTACTCAAGGTGGAATATTTAGTTTCTTTGATCTTTTTGCTGGAGGGGCTCTAAGTAGATTTTCTATTTTTGCTTTGGGGATAATGCCCTATATTAATGCTTCCATTATTATGAGTCTACTCCAATCAGTAGTACCGATTTTAGAGCAATGGTCTAAAGAAGGAGAAGAAGGAAGGAATAAGATTACTAATATCACTCGTTATTTTACAGTAGTGTTAGCGGTAATTCAAGCCTTCGGTATAAGTGTTTGGTTAAAAAGTCTGGGAGTATTAATTATTTCTGGATTTTCTTATCAATTATTACTCATTATTACCCTAACCGCCGGAACATGTTTTTTGATGTGGTTAGGTGAACAAATTACCGATTTTGGAATTGGAAATGGTATCTCTATTATTATTTTTACCGGTATTATTGCCAGAATTCCCGGTGATTTTATTCAAACTGTTAAATTAGTGCAGCTTGGAGAGATTGGAATAGTATCTTTTATATCTTTATTAATAATATTTGTATTAGTAATTGGTGGAGTAATTGCTATACAGCAAGGTCAAAGGAGAATACCTGTACAATATGCTAAGAGAGTAATAGGTAGAAGGATGTATGGAGGTCAGGGAACACATATTCCTTTACGTGTAAATCAAGCTGGGGTTATTCCTATTATTTTTGCTTCAGCAATTTTGATGTTCCCAGCTACCATCGGACAATTCTTTCAGAATATTAATTTCTTAAAAGTTGTATCTGATGCTCTTTCTCCTGGTAAACCATTATATTTACTTTTTTATACTATTTTAATCATAGTTTTTACTTTCTTTTATTCAGCTATTACTTTTAACCCGGCTAATTTAGCAGATAATATGAAAAAATATGGTGGATTTATACCTGGGATACGACCAGGCATCAATACTACTCACTATATTGACCATATTATGACTAGAGTAACTTTGAGTGGGGCAATATTTTTAGCTGTAATTGCGATTCTTCCCAATATTTTAATTAGAGTTACTGGCATCACCACTTTTTCTTTTGGAGGGACTTCCATACTAATTATGGTGGGAGTTGCCTTAGAAACTATTCAACAAATTGAGTCTCACTTACTTATGAGACATTACGAAGGTTTTATCAAAAAATAGTAATAAAATGGATAGCGATAATTGAATAACTTTTTAGGGAAAAGGTATTATATAACCTAGAAAGGAGTTATGGTGAGAATAATTTTATTAGGACCTCCAGGTGGAGGGAAAGGCACTGTAGCCAAAAAATTACAAGAAGATTTTAAAATTCCGGTAATTTCTACTGGGGAGATATTAAGAGGGGAAATGGCTAAAGGAACTCAATTGGGAAAAGAAGTAAAAGGCATTATCGCTAGAGGGGAATTAGTCCCCGATGAAATAATTTTAAAATTGATAAGAAAAAGGATTGAAGAAGAAGATTGTCAGAAAGGTTATATTTTTGATGGATTCCCTCGAAACTTAGAGCAGGCTAAATCTTTAGATCGGCTTTACCGTCAAATGGACCAGGATATTGACCAGGTATTCTATTTTGAAATACCTTTTGAACAAGTGATTGAACGATTATCTAAACGAAGAGTTTGTCGAAAGTGTGGTGCTAATTTTAACTTATCCTTTAATCCTCCTAAAAAGGAAAATGTTTGTGATTTTTGTGGTGGCGAGTTATATCAAAGAGTAGATGATAAAGAAGAGACAATAAAAAATAGATTAATGGTTTTTGAAAAACAGACTTTGCCTTTAAAGGATTATTATCAGAAAAAAAAGATATTAACCACACTGGATGCGAGATTAAGTAAAAAAGCTTATTTAAAGATTAAAGATATTATTCAGAAAGCGCGAGTAGAAAACTAAATGGTTATCATTAAATCTTCCCAAGAAATAAGCAAGATTCGTAAGAGCTGTCAGATAGCAGCCAGTACTTTACAAAAAGTAATGGATAATATTCGGAAAGGAATTACTACTTTAGAGCTTAATCAAATAGCTGAAGACTATATTTTAAAACAGGGAGCTAAGCCAGCTTTTAAAGGATATAAAGTAGGTAAAAATGAATTTCCCTATGTTATTTGTGTTTCTATTAATGAGGAGGTAGTACACGGACTTCCTGGGAAGAGAAGGATTAAAGAAGGAGATATTGTAAGTATAGATATTGGAACTAATTATCAAGGTTATTTTGGAGATACCGCTGCGACAAAAGCAGTAGGAAAGGTAGAATCAAGGATTGAGGAATTAATTGCCAAAACTCGAGAGGCTTTGTTTGAGGGGATTTCCCAGGCAAAACCGGGAAATCATTTAGGAGATATTTCTTATGCCATTCAAGAGACAGTAGAGAAAGCAGGATTTTCAGTGGTACGAGAATATGTAGGACATGGTATAGGACTTAATCTCCATGAAGACCCTCAGATACCAAACTATGGCACGCCTCATACCGGTATAGCACTACAAAAGGGAATGGTTTTAGCAATTGAACCAATGGTTAATATGGGAGATTATCGAACTAAAGTAAGCAATAATAATTGGACAGTAATAACTAAGGATAGAAGTTGGTCCGCTCATTTTGAGCATACTATAGTTATTACTGAGAATAGTAATGAAATTTTAACCGTTTTATCCAAATAAGTAGTAGAAAAAACATTTTAGTTAAGAAAAAGTTTATAATCTGGTGATAAAATAATCATTTTCAGGGAGGAAATGTTGGTGGTAGAAGAAAAATATATAGAAATGCAGGGAAAGGTGGTCCAGGCCTTACCCAATGCAACTTTCCGGGTAGAACTGGAAAATGGTTATACTATTTTGGCTCATATTTCTGGTAAAATTAGAATGCATTTTATTCGGATTTTACCTGGGGACAAAGTAAAAGTCGCCATTTCACCTTATGATTTAACCCAGGGAAGAATTATTTATCGGATGTAATATTTTCCTATGGTTATGAAAATACCATTTAGTTTATACGGTAAAAAATTGATATCGGATATTCTATAATTTTTCTAATTATCGAAAATAAAAAAGAACTCAATTTTATTGAGGCTGAATAATAAATAATGTTTAACAAAATATGAGATACCATCATTGAAGGAGAAAGATAAATGAAAGTAAGGTCTTCTGTTAAAAAAATATGTATTAAGTGTAAAATAATAAAGAGAAAAGGTAAATTAAGAATAATATGTGATAACCCAAAACATAAGCAAAGACAAGGAAAATAATTTTGAGGGAGGATATATATAAATATGGCAAGAATAGCGGGGGTAGATTTACCTAAAAATAAAAGAATAGAAATTGGTTTAACTTATATTTATGGAATTGGTCTTTCTAGTTCTCAATCTATTCTAAATGAAGCGGGAGTTAACCCGGATACCCGGGTAAAAGATTTAACTGAAGATGAAACAAGCAAGATTAGAGACATCATTGATAAGAAATATAAAGTAGAAGGTGAGTTAAGAAGCGAAGTTAGTAATGCTATAAAAAGACTTATGGATATTGGCTCATATCGGGGTTTAAGGCACCGTCGAGGTTTACCAGTAAGAGGGCAAAGAACCAGGACCAACGCTAGAACAAGAAAAGGACCCAGCAAGACAGTAGGAGTTAGGAGAAAAAAGAGTTAATAATTTAATTTAAGGGAGAGGATACAATGGCAGATAAAAAATCAAAAAAAACTAAGAAAAAAATTAAGAGAGATATAGTAAGTGGTATAGTACATATTAAATCTACTTTTAATAATACTATAGTTTCTATTACTGATAAAGAAGGAAATGTAATTGCCTGGTCCAGTGCTGGAAATATGGGCTATAAAGGTAGTAAAAAAAGCACCTCTTTTGCTGCCCAATTAACTGCTGAAGCTGCGGCCAAAAGGGCTATGGACCAAGGAGTGAAAGAAGTAGATGTTTATGTTAAAGGTCCAGGCCCAGGGAGAGAAACCGCTATTAGATCTTTACAGACAGTAGGTTTAAAAGTAAATATGATTAAAGATGTTACTCCTATTCCCCATAATGGATGCAGACCACCCAAACAGAGGAGAATATAGATTGGTTTTTTAAATATAGAATATTTAAGTAAATAAAAATAAAGATAATTACAACCATTAATCAAATGTATTGATTTAATGAACAAAAAATGATTTATTAGCTAATTAGAATTTAAAAGTGGAAAATTTTAAAGTTTTGAGAGAGGATAAGGAGGTTTAGAGATATGGCAAGATATACTAGTGCGGTTTGTAAATTATGTAGAAGAGAGCAAACCAAGCTATTTATTAAAGGAGACAGATGTTATTCCAATAAATGTTCTCTGGATAGAGGTTCTTCTTTACCAGGAAAAAATGCAAAGTCAGTAAGAGTTAAGAAACTTACTACTTATGGAATAAGATTAAGGGAAAAACAGAAACTAAGAAGATTTTATGGTTTATTAGAAAGACAGTTTCAAAATTATTTTGAAAGGGCAGAAAGAAAGAAAGGTATTTCTGGAGATAATCTATTAGAACTACTAGAGAGAAGGTTAGATAATATAATTTATCGTTTAGGCCTTGCAAAATCAAGAATCCAGGCTAGACAATTAGTTTTGCATGGTCATATTTTGGTGAATGGGAAAAAAGTAAATATTCCTTCCTATGAAGTAAAGATAGATGATATTATTGAAGTTAAAGAGAAGAGTAAGGTAATTATGGATTTTAAAGATATTCAGGAAGGCAAAGTAGAAATTAATATCCCTTCCTGGTTGGAATTTGATCCTGAAAAATTAAAAGGGAAAATATTAAGATTCCCTACCAAAGAAGAATTAAATTTACCAGTAGATGAAAAATTGGTCGTAGAGTATTATTCCCGTTAAGGTTTGGGATTAAATACCCAAAGAAGGAGGGTATCAAATTGATAGATTTTAATAATATAAAGATCAAAGCCGAAGAGTTATCAAATAGTTATGGAAAATTTATCATTGAACCATTGGAAAGAGGATACGGTATTACTCTGGGTAATTCTTTGCGTAGAGTATTATTGTCATCGATGCCTGGAGCAGCTGCCACCGCCATTAGAATTGATGGGATTACGCATGAATATACTACTATTCCCGGGGTAAAAGAAGATGTAATCGAGATAATTTTAAATATTAAAGAGCTAGTAGTTAAAAATTACTCTGATGAACCACAAATTTTAAAAATAAGCGCCAGAGGAAAGAAAAAAGTAACTGCTGCAGATATTATTCCCAATATTAACGTAGAAATTCTTAATCCAGAATTAACCATTGCTCACCTAAATGAAAAAGGAAAACTAAATATGGAAATATTAGTAGAAAAAGGCAGGGGTTATTTAACTGCAGAAGAAAACAAAAAACCTAATCAACCTATTGATATGATCTTTATTGATTCATTTTTTTCACCGGTAAAAAGAGTAAGCTACCAGGTGGAATCTACCAATTTAAGTCAGTTTATTAATTATGATAAATTAATTTTGGAAGTATTTACTAATAAGAGTATCTTACCCGATGAAGCTTTAAGTAAATCAGCGAATATTTTAGTTAGATATTTTAAATTATTTAGTAAATTGTCTCCCGAAGAAATTGAATTAGAAGAAGAATTAATGGCTGAAAAAGATCAGGAAAAGAGCGAGGAAGATAAAATATTAAGTAAAACTATTGAAGAAATGGATTTTTCTGTTCGTTCTTATAATTGTTTAAAAAAGTCCGGAATCAATAATCTGGGGGATTTATTAAAATATTCACCTGATGAAATTATGCAAATAAAAAATTTAGGTAAAAAATCTCTGACTGAAATAAATGAGAAATTAAATAAATTAGGTTTTATTTTAGGAGAAAGAAAGCAGCAGGAGGAAGAATTAGAATGAGACATAAAAAACTTAGAGGAAAATTAAGTAGAAATAGTAGTCATAGAGAGGCCTTATTAGCCAATTTATCTATTTCTTTAATTAATCATAAAAAGATAGAGACTACGTATCCTAAAGCTAAAGCAGTGCAAAGATGGATAGAAAGGTTGGTTACTATAGCCAAAGATAATAATTTACAAGCTCAGCGGGAAGTTTATAAGATTATTAAAAACAAGAAAGCTTCTAAATTATTATTTGAAGAGATAAGTCCTAAATATACTGAACGTAATGGTGGTTATACTAGAATTGTAAAAACTGGTTTTCGTAGGGGCGATTCTGCTCCTTTAGCCATTATTGAATTTATAGAATAAAAAATCATTTTATAATAATTAAGAATATTCAATTTTGGGGAAGGTTAAAAAGTTAGATATATTTTATTAAAACTTTTTAACCTTTCGATTTTTTATCTATCGATAGGTAAACAAAAAATTATTTTAGTTACTGTATATGTAAGCTTTTATTTTTAGTGTGGTGGGTATTTTGATAAAAATTAAAAACTTATCTCATATTTATAATATTCCCAGAAGAGATCCGATTATAGCCTTAAAAGAAATCAATTTAGAAATAGAAAGAGGAGAATTTTTAACCATTATCGGATCAAATGGTTCAGGTAAGTCTACCTTAGCGCGTCATATCAATGGGTTGTTACTCCCTACTTCTGGAGACGTCTGGGTAAAAGGAATGAATACTAAAGATAGGGAATGCCTCTGGAAGATTAGACAGGAAGTTGGAATGGTCTTTCAGAATCCAGATAACCAGATTGTTGCCACTACAGTTGAAGATGATATAGCCTTTGGACTGGAAAATATGGGAATAGATCGGGAAAATATGTTGGAAAGAGTAAATTGGGCTCTACAGGTAGTAGGTTTAGAGGAATATAGAAGATTTGAACCCCATTTACTCTCTGGCGGACAAAAACAACGAGTGGCTATTGCGGGCGTAATTGCAATGCATCCTTCTTTTTTAATTTTAGATGAACCGACCGCTATGCTGGATCCTCGAGGTAGAAAAGAAGTTATAGAGGTAATTAAAAAATTAAATCAGGAAGAAGGAATAACTGTTATATTTATTACTCATTTAATGGAAGAAGTGATTGAATCTAATCGAGTGGTAGTCTTGAATAAGGGAGAGATAGCATTAAATGGAAAACCAAAGGATATATTTTTAAAGGTAGATGCTTTAAGAAGTTTTGCTCTGGATATACCTCAGATAACTGAATTAGCCTTTCGGTTGAACCATAAAGGTTTAAAAAATATTTCTCCTTCTACTTTAAAAGTGGAAGAAATGGTTGAGCAATTATGTTTATACGTTTAGAAAATGTGAATTATACTTATAATCTAAATATGCCTTTTGAAACGGTTGCCTTAAATAATATTAATTTAGAAATTGAAAAAGGTGAATTTATTGGTTTAATAGGTCACACTGGATGTGGAAAGACTACTTTAATTCAACATTTAAACGGTTTACTGACTCCTACCTCTGGGAAGGTTTATATTGAAGGGATAGATATTTGCCAAAAGGGGGTAAATCTGAAGTTAATTAGACAAAAAATAGGTCTAGTATTTCAATATCCTGAAAATCAATTATTTGAAGAAAATATTTTCGAAGAGATTGCTTTTGGACCAAGAAAATTAGGGTTAACTGAAGAAGAGATTAAAAAAAGAGTTTACGAAGTATTAGAAATGGTCGATTTAGATGTTAGCTATACTGAACGATCTCCTTTTTCCTTAAGTGGTGGTGAAATGCGTAGAATAGCCATAGCTAGTATATTATCACTAAAACCACAAATGTTAGTATTAGATGAGCCAACCGCTAATCTTGATCCTCAGGGTAGATCTAAAATATTATCTGAGATAAAGAATATCCATGATCATTATGGGATAACTATTCTTTTAGTTTCTCATAATATGGAAAAGATTGCTGAAATGGTAGAAAGACTTCTGGTAATGAATAAAGGAAAAATAATTTTAGATGGTTCTCCTCGAGAGATTTTTTCCCGACATGCTGAGCAATTAATCGACATAGGACTAGGATTACCCCAGGTAACTCAATGTTTTTACGAACTAAAGAAAAGAGGAAAGAGTATCAAGGAAGGAGTATTAACCGTTGAAGAGGCAGAGAGAGAAGTTTTAAAAAAAATAAAAGCATTAGCGAATAATCTTCAGAAATGATTTTAATATTTTATAACTAAGGAAGTGAAAAAGCGAGCAAGATGAATATATTTAGAAATATCAGCTTTGGCCAATACATTCCGGGAAATTCATTAATTCATAATTTTGATCCTCGGGTAAAAATTTTAGGCTGCTTATTAATAATTATCAACTTATTTTTAATTTCTCAATTTTGGGGTTTTTTAATTTTGGGTGTTATGGTCTGGTCGGGAATAATAATTTCTAAAATTCATCCACGCTTTGTTTTTAGAGGGTTAAGGACTATAATTTACTTGATTCTCTTTACTATGTTGTTGCATCTTTTTATGACCGAAGGAGAAGTTATCTTTCGTATATGGATTTTTAAAATTACCAAAGAAGGATTAATTAATGGTTTATTTATAGCTTCTCGTTTATTTATTTTAATTTTAACTACTTCATTACTTACTTTGACTACTTCTCCTATATCTCTGACTGATGGTATAGAAAGGTTATTATCTTATTTTAAATTTATAAAATTGCCTGCCCATGAAATTGCGATGATGATGACTATTGCGCTAAGATTTATTCCTACTCTCTTGGAAGAAACAGAAAAAATAATGAAAGCTCAGATATCTCGGGGTGCAGACTTCGAATCGGGGAATATTGTGAATCGAACTAAAAATTTAATTCCTATCCTGGTACCCTTATTTGTTAATGCCTTTCGTCGAGCCGATGAATTAGCTATAGCAATGGAAGCCAAAGGTTATAGAGGTGGAGAAGGAAGAACACATTATAGAGAATTGCAGATTCATAGAAAAGATATTTTATTCTTTACTATAATTACTGCTCTAGCCATTATAGTTGGTATACTTTTCTAAAGTTATATTGTATTTGGCTAGATTATCTTATGCCTTTTAACCAGGGAATAAGTAGTAGCAAAAAATTGTGGTTATTTTATTACTCTTATAGTTGCCTGGAGAAGAAGATAATGAATATAAAATTACTTATAGAATATGAAGGAACTAGATATTACGGCTGGCAAAAACAAAAAGATTTACCTACTATTCAAGAGGTTTTAGAAAAAGAAATTTCCAAGATTACAGCGGAGAAAATAATTTTATATGGTTCGGGTAGAACTGATTCCGGGGTACATGCCCTGGGACAGGTAGCCAATTTTCATACTAGGTGTACTACTCTTTCTGTTTCTAGGATACCGAAAATCCTAAATAGTTTATTACCTTTAGATATTAGAATTAAGAAGGCGGAAGGAGTAGAAGAAAAATTCCATTCGCGTTATAGCGCCTTAAGCAAGATTTATCATTATTATGTTTGGAACAACTATCAGGGTAGTAGTTATGTACCTATTTTTTTAAGGAATTATGTGTATGTAATTCATCGTAAGGTCAATCTTGAGAAGATAAAAGAAGCAGCCTCTTTTTTATTAGGAGAACATGATTTTACCTCTTTTGCGAATAATAATTATACTATACAGAACCCTATTCGTAGAATTTTAGAAATATCGGTCTTTAAAAAAGGAGAATTTATTTGCTTCCATATAGAAGCAAATTCTTTTTTATATAAAATGGTTCGTACTATTGTAGGAACACTTTTGGATATAGGTTACGGCAAATTAGACCCGTCTGATTTAGAAAGAATCTTACAAGCTAAAAATCGTAAATTAGCCGGTAAAGTAGTTCCCGCTAAAGGTTTATTTTTAATGCGAGTGAATTACTAAATAAGTTTAGAACAAGATCAATATAATATTAATGATTATATTTTAGATATTAGGAGAAATTATTGTTAAAAAAATTCTTAATCTGTTAATCTAGTTAATTTCTCTTGACATTATGACCCTAATTGTATTAAAATTTATAGAGTTATTTTTATTTTTAATTCATAATTTTATCAAAAAAACGGAAAAAATAAAAAATTTAAAAGTTTAGTCAGTTGAATAAGTTTTTTTGTTGAGGAGGATGAAGTTGAGTACTTATATAGCTAAAGAAGAACAGATTAAAGATAAAAAATGGTATCTTATCGATGCCAAAGGAAAAGTACTGGGTAGATTAGCTACTCAGGTTGCAACTATATTAAGAGGCAAGAATAATCCAAAGTATACGCCTTTTATGGATTTGGGTGATTATGTAGTAATTATTAATGCCGAAAAGATTAAGGTTACTGGAAATAAGCTTAAAGATAAGATATATCGATATCATACTTTTTATCCGGGAGGTTTAAAGAGTACTAATTTAGAGGTACTGTTAGAAAAAAAACCAGAATTGGTAGTCAAAAAAGCTATTCAGGGAATGATTCCTCACAATAGATTGGGAAGGGCAATGATAAAAAAGCTAAAAGTATATCGGGGAGAGAATCACCCTCATCAGGCTCAAAAATTAGTAAAAATTGATTAAAGTTGAAGGGGAGGTTAAAGAATTTGACTAATTTAAAAGCATATGGCACAGGAAGAAGAAAAACCTCTGTAGCCAGAGTATGGGTCACACTTGGTAAAGGGAATATTCAGATTAATAATAGAACCGTGGATACTTATTTTGGGAAAGAAAAATTACTAACTATAGTGGAAAAACCCTTAAAAGTAGTTAATAAAAGATCAGAAATAGATGTTATTGCCCAAGTAGAAGGTGGGGGATTTACCGGTCAAGCTGGGGCAATACAGCATGGAATTGCCAGAGCCTTGCTTCAATATGACCCAAACTTAAAACCTATACTAAAGAAGGAAGGATTGTTGACTCGAGATGCTAGAATGAAAGAGAGAAAAAAATATGGCCAAAAAGCTGCTCGAGCCAGGTACCAATTCTCCAAGAGATAAAAAATTATTAGATTTAATTAAAAGAGAAAGGTTTGTGGAAAAGAGCAGACTTTTCTCTTTTTTTATTTCTATTCTATGCAAATTATAAAGGAGAGAGGAAAAAACCTGATTAAAAAAAATCCCCGTCTAAACATTAACCTAAAAAAGATTAAGCAAAATGCTCAATACATTAAAGATTTATGTCAACAATCTCGGGTTGAAGTGGTAGGGATAATCAAAGGATGTTGTGCTATTCCAGAAGTAGCTGAAGCCTTAGTTCAAGGGGGAATAAAGTATCTTGGCGATTCAAGGGTTAAAAATCTTCAAAGGATAAAAGTATTCGGGATTAAGACTAAAACAATGTTAATTAGAACTCCTATGCTTAGTGAAGTTAAGGAAGTTATTCGCTGGGTAGATATAAGTTTAAATTCGGAAATTAAAGTAATTAAGGCTTTATCAGAAGCTGCTTTATTATCTAAGAGTATCCATCCTATTATTTTAATGGTAGATTTAGGTGATTTAAGAGAAGGTCTAATGCCTGCGCAAGTATTGGAGACAGTAGAAAAAGTGCTCCAGTGTTCCGGGGTAAAATTGGTAGGAATTGGAGCTAATTTTGCTTGTATTAGTGGGGTCTTGCCTACTCCTGTAAAGATGCAGGAATTATTAAATATTAAAAAAGAAATCGAAGATAATTTTTCTCTTAAACTAGAAATAGTCTCCGGGGGGAATACCAGTGTTTTAAAATTGCTAGAAGATAAGGTTTTACCTCCAGGAATAAATCAGTTGAGGTTAGGAGTAGGGATACTCCTTGGCCAAGACGATGCCCGAAATCGTAATATTCAGGGAACTTATCAAGATACTTTTACCATTAGTGCGGAGATTATTGAAATTAAGAAAAAACCTTCTTTACCTCAGGGAGAAATTGGTCGAGATGCCTTTGGAGAAATACCTATTCTAGAAGATTTAGGTATCAGAAAAAGGGCTATCTTAGCTCTAGGAAAACAGGATGTTCAAATAAAGAGTCTTATTCCCACCTTAGAAGGGATTAAAATTATTGGAGCAAGTAGTGATCATCTGGTTTTGGATATAACCGAAGTTAAAGAAAAATTAGAGGTAGGAGATGAATTATTATTTAAAATAAATTATCCTGCTTTGCTTTCCGCTTCTACTTCTGAATATGTTTTTAAATATTTTTATTAAGGAGGATATTAAATATTATGTCTGTTTCTATGAAAGGGAAAGATTTAGTTTCTATAGATGATTTAACCAGAGAAGAGGTTCATCAAATTTTAGAAACTGCAGAAATTATAAAATTGAGACATTATGCCCAAGAAGAACAACCTGTTTTAAAAGGTAAAATTTTAGGAATGATATTTCAAAAGCCTTCTCTCAGAACCAGGGTATCTTTTGAAGCAGGAATGATGCAACTCGGTGGGCAAGCCATCTATCTTGGGCCAGATGATATAAAATTAGGAGAAAGAGAAGCTACTAAAGATATTGCTCAAGTCCTTTCTCGTTATGTTGACGGGATTATGGCTCGAACTTTTAGCCACCAGGTAATCTTAGATTTAGCCAAGTATGCCAGTGTCCCGGTGATAAATGGCTTATCCGAATTATTACACCCCTGTCAGATATTAGGAGATTTGCTTACCATCAAAGAGAAGAAAGGGAAATTAGCCGGATTAAAATTGGCTTATATTGGTGATGGTAACAATGTAGCCCATTCTTTAATCTTTGGTTCAGTTAAGGTAGGTATAAATATTGTCCTGGCAACTCCTCCTGGTTATGAACCCAAAAAAGAAATAATAGAGAAAGCAAGAATTGACGCTCAAAAAGTAGGCAGCACTATCGAAGTTATTCACGATCCAGAGAAAGCAGTCCAGGAAGCAGATATTATTTATACTGATGTATGGACAAGTATGGGGTTTGAAAAAGAAAAGGAAAGCAGAAGGAAGGTTTTTATTCCTTATCAAGTAAATCAAAATCTGATAAACCATTCGAAAGAAGAGGTAATTATCTTACATTGTCTACCTGCTCATCGAGGAGAAGAGATTACTGATGAAGTCATTGATAGTGCAAATTCCGTAGTTATTGACCAAGCTGAAAATAGAATGCATGCGCAAAAAGGAGTATTAGCGCTACTTTTATAAAAGATAATTGATTATAGGTAAAGATAATTTTATAATAATAGTAAAATAAGATAAAAGATAAATAGAGGAGTAAAGATTTCACCTACCTTTACTCCTCTAGAGAGAAAGTCAGATTAAGTAATTTACTTTTTGTTTAGATTAGTATTAAATTTTTATAAAATTATAAAAATATTCCAGAAGGCAAGACCAAAAGGAGCAATAAGTGTCTATTTCCTTTCATCTTTCAGATATTATTGATATAGCTATAATTGCTTTTTTATTGTACCATACTATCCTATTAATTAAAGATACCCCTGCTGTTCAGTTAATTCAAGGATTAATTATCCTTTTTATTGCTTCTTTTATTGCCGATAAGTTTGGATTAAGAACCCTAAGCTGGTTATTAAAGGGGGCTACTGCAATGCTAGTAGTAGCTCTTCCTATAATTTTTCAACCAGAAATAAGAAGGGGACTACTAAAAATGGGTAGAGGAAGTTTTTTGGTTAGTGCTTCTTTTTTACACCAGGAAGATAAGAAAAAGATCGAGCAACTAATCAATGGTCTGGTAATGGTAATCCCTATGCTTTCTAATAAACGCAAGGGTGCTTTAGTAGTATTAGAACGAGATGTGGGTTTAAATGAAATATTAGAAACTGGCATTCTTTTAAATAGCGAATTTTCACCAGAATTACTTTATTCTATTTTTATGCCAGATTCTCCATTACATGATGGAGCAGTAATTATTAGAGGAAATAAAATTGTGGGAGCTAATTGTATCCTACCTTTATCAGAGAGGAAGGACCTCGATCAATCCTTAGGGACTAGACACAGAGCAGCCTTAGGATTAAGTGAACAGACCGATGCCATCATCATAGTAGTATCAGAGGAAACTGGGAATATTTCTGTTGCTTTAGATGGGAAACTTACTCATCCCTTAGAAATTCAGGGATTAAAAAAATTGCTTTTACATCTTTATCCACCTAAGATAGTTACAGATTATAAGGTTTAATTAACATCCTTCAAGGAAAATAGATAAATGCAGGAAATAATGAAAAACTTGCTACTGAAAAATATCAATATCAAAATAATCTCTTTATTCTTAGCTATTATTCTCTGGTTTTATGTAATAGGGGGAGAGAATCCAATAATTGAACGTTTCATTGATATTCCTCTAAATATTTCTAACTTATCGGCAGGTTTATCCTTAAGAGAAATTCCTACCAATATAAGTATAGGCATTAAAGGTCCAAAGAATTTAGTGAATAATCTTTCTTCCGGAGAGATAGTAGGAATAATCGATTTTTCTGAAATTAAAGAACCGGGAATTTATAAATTAAAGATAGAAGTAAAACCTCCCAATAGGATTGAAATCATACGAGTTATCCCTGCTGAAATTAGTGTAATGGTAGAACAGATTTTAACTAAAACAGTAGAAGTAGAATATGATTTAATCGGTATCCCAGAAAAAGGATATTCTTTAGCTGATGAACCCAAGATTACTCCCGAAAGAGTAAATATTACTGGTCCCTCGAGTATTTTAGAAAAAGTAAAACAAGTAGTTCTGGTAATTGATATTTCTGGAATAAATAAAGATTTAACCAAACAGGGAATCCTTAAAGCTATAGATATGAGCGGAAAAGAGATTAGAGAAATTAAGATTGAGCCAGATGTAGTCGAGGTTTCTATTTTTTTAACCGAAGGATATCCTACTAAATTACTTTTAGTTAAACCAAGAATAACTGGAAAGCCCGCTCCTGGTTATTTTATCTCCCAAATTTTAATTACTCCAGAAGAATTAGAAATTATGGGTAATTTTCATCAACTTAACCGCCTGGAATGGCTTGAAACTATTCCAATCGATGTAAACGGGATTACTAAAACTTTATCAGTTAAAGTCCCTTCTCTTTTGGAAGAAGGTTTAAATATTATAGGCGAACAAAATTCTCTGATTGAAGTTACTATTCAGGTACAAGAAAGTATTATTAGTCGAACTATAAAAGGAATACCCGTAAACTTAAAGAACGTGTCTCCTTTCCTATCTTGCCAAATTAACCCTTCTGCAGTAGACATAACTATTGAAGGTAGATATATGCTAATAAATGAAATAAAAGAAGAAGAAATAAAAGCCTGGGTAGAATTTAATGATGAAATATTGGAGCAACAAACTTTGCCAGTAAAGGTGCAGTTACCAGAAGAGATAAATTTAATAGAGATAAATCCTTCAGAAGTAGTTATTCTATTCAATAAATGATCTTAATTTTTTAGTTTCAGTATTTAAACTTTTCTTTAATAGTAAGATAAATAAAGCTAAAAACTTGTATCTACTAAGTAAAAATTCATAATAAATTAAAATCAAGCTGAGATAATAAGGAGGTTTTTGATGAAAAAATTGTTTGGAACTGATGGGATAAGAGGAATTGCTAATCAAGAACCCATTACTCCTTTGACTGCTTTTCAGCTGGGAAGGGCCGGAGCATATTTAATAAGAAATAAGAATAATCCTAAAATCTTAGTTGGCAAAGATACACGAATATCTGGTGATATGCTTGAGGCTGCGTTAATGTCAGGTATTTGTTCATTGGGAGTAGAGGTATTAAAAGTGGGGATAATGCCTACCCCGGCTATCTCTTTTCTCACGAGATTTTTTAAAGCTGATTGCGGAATAGTCATTTCAGCCTCTCACAATCCCTTTGATAATAACGGAATTAAATACTTTCGTAGAGATGGTTTTAAATTTTCTGATAAAGAAGAAGAAGAAGTAGAGGAAGTATTTTTTAAAGATTATACTCGAAATAAATGGGCTACTGGAAAGG
This sequence comes from Candidatus Atribacteria bacterium UBA6251, assembly GCA_002441285.1. Lineage (GTDB taxonomy): Bacteria > Atribacterota > Phoenicimicrobiia > Phoenicimicrobiales > Phoenicimicrobiaceae > UBA6251. The sequence goes on from DJVR01000055.1 coordinate 25,510, forward strand.
AAATTGGGAAAATAAGCTACTTATCTAATAGTGCCATTCAGATATATTTAGAACACTTAAAAAAGAGTATCCCATCTGATTTTAATTTGAGTGAATTTAAAATAGTTTTAGATTGCGCTAATGGAGCCACCTATGAAATTGCTACAAAAATTTTTAATCAATTAAAAGCCCATCTTACAGTGATTAATAATCAACCGAATGGAATCAATATTAATCTAAATTGTGGTTCTACTCAAGTAGAAGGATTAAGGAGGGAAGTTATAAAACAAAAAGCTGATATGGGTTTCGCTTTTGATGGTGATGGAGATAGAGTTATAGCCATAGATGAAAAAGGTAATATAGTTGATGGAGATCAAATAATGGCGGTTTGTGCCTTGAACCTTCTTCAGAAAGATCAATTACCTCACCGGAGGGTAGTAACTACAATAATGAGCAATTTAGGATTTGATCGTCTCATTAACCAGGCAGGTGGTAATGTGATTAGAACTACAGTAGGAGATCGTTATGTTTTAGAGGCAATGCTTAAGTCGGGAGCTATTCTGGGAGGGGAACAATCTGGGCACATTATTTTTTTAAATTATCATAATACTGGAGATGGTATATTAACCTCCTTGCAGCTTCTAAAAGTCATTAAAGAAGAAGAAAAATCTTTATCTGAATTAGCTGGAGTGCTAAAGAAATATCCTCAGATAATGCTAAATTTCCCGGTGGAAAATAAAACTGATTTTTTATACCAAGATAATGTGCTAAAGATTATTCAAGAGGCAGAGAAAGAATTGGAAGGGAAGGGAAGGATTTTTATTCGACCTTCCGGAACTGAACCATTAATTAGAATCTTATTAGAAGGTGAAGATGGAGCAAGATTAGAAGAGATTGGCGGTAAATTTAAAGAAGTATTTGTTAAAGAAAAGAAATAAACTATTTCTTTTCTGTTATAAAGGAGGCTTGAAGATAACACTTTAAACCTATATAATATTTACGAATAGATAATATTTTTTTGTGATTTTTTTGAAATATTTTATACATAGATCCAATAAAGAAGGGGGGGGATAATAAATATAAACTTTACAATTAAAAATTAGCGCCAGAACTTACCTTATATTTTATTGGGATGAGCATAGTTTTAAGGTAAGTTGACGAGGGAGGAGTTAATCGAAAATTCGGCGGGTGCTCCTGGGTTGACCAGATCCTTAAAAAACCTACAAAACCGACAAGTAATTGTGGGGACAAAAAGGTTTTTGTGGTTAATATCCTTAGAGGATATTGGAGTAATAGATAAAGAATGACTAAAAATAAAGTTTAATTAAAAATCTATTGGTATTAATATATAGAAAATTAAGAAGAAAATTTTAATATTATTTTGTTTTACAAACGCCAGGTTGTTTAATATTTTTAAGTATACCTCATTATTTTCTCTAATGGATAATAATGAGGTATATTATTTTAGTTTAAGAATAAAATAGTAGAAAGGGGAAAATAATGTGTGGAATAGTAGGTTATATTGGCCCTAAAGATGCGGTAAATATTCTAATGCAGGCTTTATATAGATTAGAATATAGAGGATACGATTCTGCTGGCATTGCTATTATTAACGATCAACAAACCAGAATAATTAAATGTGAAGGAAAGGTAAAAAAATTAGAGAGTTTATTAAAAAAAGATAATGTTCCTCATGGGAACATTGGTTTGGGGCACACTCGTTGGGCTACTCACGGAAAACCGAATGAAATAAATGCTCATCCTCATCAAGGATGTAATTCAGAAGTAGTAGTTATACATAATGGGATAATTGAAAACTATATTTCTATAAAAGAGAGGCTAATATCTAATGGTCATCACTTCATTTCTGAAACTGATACAGAAGTTATACCTCATTTAATAGAAAGTTATTATGATGGTAATTTAACTTTGGCAGTACAAAAGATGCAGAAAGAAATAGAAGGTTCTTATGCTATTGCTGCTATATCTAAGTATGAACCAGATAGGATTGTTGCTGTTCGTCAGGGAAGTCCTTTAATTATTGGCATAGGTGAAGGTGAAATGTTTTTAGCTTCTGATATTCCTGCTTTACTTAATTTTACTAGAAAAGTAATATTTTTAGAGGAAGGAGAGATTGCTACTTTAACCTCACAGGATGTCAAAGTAATTAATTCTAGAGGAGAAATAGTGCCAAAAGAGATAGTAAGCATTGATTGGGATGAAAAGATGGCTGAAAAGGATGGATACAAACATTTTATGCTTAAAGAGATTTTTCAGGAACCAAATATAATCCGAAATAATATAGAAAATAGAATAAATAAAACTTTAAATGAAGTAGAAATTCCTGAATTAAGCAGTCTGATTCCTCAAATTATAAAATTAAGAAAAATCTTTATCTTAGCCTGTGGTTCTTCTTATTATACAGCTCTTACTGGTAAATATATTTTAGAGGAGATTGCCCATTTAGAAGTAGAAGTGGATTATGGATCAGAATTTAGATATCGTAAATTATTATTGGAACAAAACGATCTGGTGATTGTAATTTCTCAGTCGGGAGAAACTGCAGATACAATAGCAGCTTTAAGGGCTTGTCAACAGAGAGGTTGCCAAGTATTAGCTATCACTAATGTAAAGGGAAGCACTATTAGTAGAGAAGCGAATAATGTGATGTATATTAAGGCAGGGCCAGAAATAGGGGTGGCTACCACGAAGGCTTTTATTGGTCAATTAGTTTGTCTTTTGTTGCTGGCTTTATACCTTAAACAAATTCGAGATTTGAATATTAGTCACTCCTTAACCTCAGAACAGATTGTTCAAGAGTTATTAATAATTCCCCAGAAGGTAGAGAATATTTTATTACAAAATGCCAATATTCAGAGGTTAAGTGAAGAATTTTATACTTATCATAATTTTCTTTTTTTAGGAAGAGGATTTAATTACCCTATTGCTATGGAGGGGGCTTTAAAGTTAAAAGAAATATCTTATATCCATGCGGAGGCTTATCCAGCTGGGGAAATGAAACATGGACCTATTGCTCTTCTGGATAAAAGCTTTCCTGTGGTGGTTTTAGCCCCTTGGGACAGGGTTTATTCTAAGGTAATTAATAACATAAAAGAAATAAAGGCAAGAGATAGTCGAGTACTAACTATTGCTACACAGGGCGATCTAAAAATAAAAGATATAGTAGATAGAGTATTTTATATTCCCCGAACCCTGGATATTTTATTTCCTCTCTTAACTGTAATACCATTGCAGTTATTTGCCTATTATATTGCAGATTTGTTAGGTTGCGACATTGATAGACCAAGAAATTTGGCTAAGAGCGTAACTGTAGAATAAGGGATCTATTTAGGAAAAAGTTGAGAAAATAAAATTAAAGAGTATAATAGATAAAAATTAAGGTAATACATAATCAAAATTGCACTAAATTTGTTCTTTGACAATGGAAATCTGTTGATTCAGTAACCTCCTTAATAGGATAACCAGGTTCTCGTTTCGATGGTTAAACCTCCACTCTACTTCTTTTAGGTAGAGAGGGAAATAAATTTTGTTTATACCCCGATACTGGTAGAGCCAATGTTTGAAAAAGGACCAGAAGCCTTCAAGGCCATTGATGGGATCTCGTCCTCTAGGGACTCCTTTATCTTTTAATACAACAACATGATTCCCGCGAATAGGAAGAGGGGTATAGGCAAACCAGTCCTTGGTATAATAGAGACTCCCTGTTTTAAGTATATCTGGTAATATAGGGCATCATGCTCTCTCTAGCACGTGAAGAGATAGGAAAAGTAAGGACTTTTCCCTTTCTCTGATAAATACCAAAGATAATAATTTTACCTAATGCTCCCCAACCTTGTTTAGCTGGTCTTCTACCACCAAACATGGTTTCATCCATTTCGATCTCTCCTGAGAGAGGTTTAAGGTCGTTAATAACATTTTGATAAATAGTTTCTCTGAACATCCTGAAACATCTCTGGATGGTCAATTGGCTGTAAGGTACTTGAAATCTCAGAGGATAAGCAGGGACACCTAAACAGAAATACTCAATCAATCTCCACTTCCAATAGGGAGAGCTTCCTCTCTTTTTCCAGATGTTTTTTGATATTTTTCTGGTTAAGCCACCCTGACTACATCTGATTTGACCGCTGGAAAGTGTCCACCATTTTTTACTGCCGCAACGAGGGCATGTTTTCATACTCTCTTTATACTGTATTATCAACAGTTTTTCAAGGTTCTGGGTGCAACTTAAGTATAGTATTACCATATATTATAATATTCTTCCTCGGAAGGGACCGCGGACCTTCCCTGGGAGAGAGAAAGGAGTACTAAATGTTAGAGGCATTTGTCACTAAATATCTATTAGATTTTATTCTTGTTTTTCTTGTTGGTTTATTTTCTAAATTTATGATCAATAAGTTTGGCCAGGACAGGGCAGGTAAAATAAAAGAGGCCATACTTTCCGCTATGCTCTGGGCAGAAGAAGAGCTGGGGATAGGAAATGGTGAGGAAAAATGGAAAATAGCCTGGGTAAAATTAATTGAAATATTAAGGAAACAAAAAGTTACCTTAAAAGAGGGTGAAATTTCCTACGTAAAGGATCTGATGAAGGCTACTGTTCCGGAGGTGAATGAAATTATATATATGGCTATGCCTGATGTAGTAAGAAACGGCAGGACCTTAAGATATAAATAAATTATGGATATCATTAATGATATAAAGATAACTGAATATTTTTCTTTGTATGAGTTTGAGTGTCCCTGTTGCCGGCGGGTTATGTTATCTCCGGGCCTTTTGGCCAGACTGAATCATTTAAGAGGGGTTATAAATAGGCCAATATATATATATCAATTCCGGTTATCGGTGTAAAGAAGAAAATCATAGGGTCGGGGGAGTTTCCGGTTCTTATTATCTCCTGGGTATGGCGGTAGATATTCACGTAAAGGATTTTTTACTTTCTGATCTTCTCCTTTATGCAAAGGAGTTGGGATTTAATGGTATTGGATTTTATGAAAAGAAAATTTCTTACATCTCGATATTAGGCCTGGACCAAACACTTTTGGAAAGGAAAAATTTAATCGGATATTGAATATGTGCTAAAATTAATAGCCAATAACGGCTTCCCCCCCTGGTGCTTTCTATATACCTGGTGTGGAAATTAGATTTTTTTATTACTAAAACAATCAAAAATCAAAAGGAATTTGCCCGGAATGTTACCGCTGAAATTAAAGAAATCAAGCAGACAATCAATGAATTACGGCTTGATTTTGCAAAAAATCAATAAGACTGTTGATATATAAGGGTTTTAGCGTTTTTTCTTAGACCTTCATATACGGCGTATATGAAGCATATTTGTTGCTTCATAAGGAATCATACCAGACAATTTGAAATAATCGCTTAAAACAGGTTTAAATTAATGATATTTTTTCTTAGCTCCTGAAATTCTCCGCTTTTTATCTTCTTTTCTCTAATATTCTCTCTTTTCATCCTGTTTATTTCAGTTTTCTTCCACATTTATAGAGTATTATGGGCATAACCTGTGAAAAACTAAAAAATATTCAAGATAGTAGTGAAATACGAGGGGCACCGCTTATTAATAAAACTGGCAATGATCCTTTTTGTCACCTTCTTAGTAAAAAAATAACAAAATGCTGGATAAATATTCACCAAAACTGCAAAAATCAGATAATTTTTTACCAAAAAACTACACCCATACCCCCAAAGAATTGATATAAACAACCACAAAGATTTATTTGGGATATATAATAACGAAAAATAAGAGAAATAATAGATATTTTTGATGGTAACAGAAAAGAGAATAGGAATATATCTTACAGATTCGTTTTATTCCATAAGCCAGCTCTTTCTAAAACCTTCTGCACACCCCCTGGGCTGATTACTTTTTTACCGTTATTTTCTCCCCTGATAACTGAAGCTATAGTCCTGCGTCCCCAATTAGGATTTTTTTCCTTTAGTTCAATTGCTCTACAGGCATATTTTTCTAGGACTCTCCCCAGATTTTTTCTTATACGTTTTTTTGGCTCTCTTATCCCTTCTATGCCTTGTTCTAAATAGCGAGGATACCATCTACGAAAAGTATTTATAGATAATCCTGCTTTTCTACAAGAGAAACTTATATTATGTGTCTCTTGATAAGTTTCTATCATTAGTTTTCGCTGGGGAAAAGTGGTGGGCCTAATATGTTTTTCGACTTTTCTTTCTTCTTTCATTTTTGACCTCTTGTTTTTTTATTTTAAGCTTTATAGCACCAGTAGTCAATATCTGCATGACCAGAAAATAAAAAAATTTGCAAAAAAAGAAGGAATTTTAAAATTTATATGGTATTGTAAATATAGAAAATATGGAAAGGAGTTTCCGTATTATGGAAAAGAGGGTAGATAAAAATGAGAGAATAAAATCTATAGAAAAGGCCTTAGATTTATTAGAATTCCTTTCGATTAAAGAACAAGAAACAGGTATAACTGAAATAAGCAAAAAATTGAATTTGGGGTTAAGTACAGTTCATAGAATACTATCTACCCTAAAATCTCGGGGTTATGTTATTCAGAATCAACAAACAACAAAGTATAGATTAGGAATTAAGTTGTTTGAGCTTGGTTGTGCAGTGCAAAGTACAAGACGTTTGGTCGAAATAACTAAACCCTATCTTAAACAGTTATCGCAAAGTACTAATGAGACGGCAAATCTGGCAATTTTGGAGGGCAAGGAAGTTATCTATCTTGATACAATTGAGAGCACAGAAATTTTGAGGACAGAGATTATGGCAGGGACCAGGACCCCAGCCCATTGCACTGCTTTGGGGAAGGTTTTATTATCTTTTATTTCTAATCGGGAATTTGAAAGCTTATATAAAAGTGATGAACCGCTATCTTCTCTTACTTCCAAATCTATATCTTCGTTAGAGGAACTAAAAAAACATTTGAAAAAAGTTAAAGAACAAGGTTATGCAATTGATAGAGAAGAATATAAAATTGGCGTTAATTGCATAGGTGTCCCTATATTCGGTAGAAATGGAGAAGCTATAGCTGCTATTAGTATTACAGGCCCGGCATCACGTTTTACTATAGACGAAATGGAAAAAGTTAAAGATATACTAATAACTACATCGGAAGAAATTTCTAATCAATTTTTAGATTAGTAGAGCAATTAGAAATAATAAAAAATAAAAATAGGAAGGAAGGATTAAAAAATGGCTAAAAAGAAGACCCGTTTAGATTTCATAGAAATGAAAAAGGAAGGAGAACAAGTAGCTTGGGTAACTGCTTATGATTTTCCCACCGCATCTTTTGCTGAGCAAGCCGGTATGGATATGATCTTAGTCGGTGATTCACTGGGGATGGTAGTATTGGGTTATCAAGGAACAGTCCCGGTTACCATGGAAGACTGTATCTCTCATTGTCAGGCAGTCCGACGAGGAGCACCGAATACTTTTTGTATAGGAGATATGCCCTTCTTGTCCTATCAGATATCAGAACAAGAAGCAGTTAGAAATGCCGGACGTTTTCTTAAAGAGGCGGATATGGATGCCGTAAAATTAGAAGGTGGAAGGAGAGTCTATAGCAAGATAAAGGCTATAGCTGATGCCGGAATATTAGTTATGGGTCACATCGGTCTAACCCCTCAGAGTTCGGGCCAGTTAGGTGGGTTTAAGGCCCAGGGTAGAGAGGCAGCAAGTGCCCGAGAATTAATCAAAGATGCCTTAGCCATCCAGGAAGCTGGTGGTTACGCTCTTTTGTTAGAAGCAGTTCCCCCAGAGTTAACCGCTTTTATTGCTAAAAAATTAGCCATACCTGTTTACTCTATTGGAGCAGGGGGCCCATGTGATGGGCAATTATTAATCTGTGGAGATATGTTGGGTCTATTTCAGACCTTTACTCCCAAGTTTGTTAAGAAATATGCTAATGTTGCCGAAATAGAGATCAATGCCTTTAAAGAATACATAAAAGAAGTAAAGACCGGAGCCTTCCCTACAGATGACCATTCCTATCATATTAAAAAAGGTAAAGAAGAAGAATTTTACGAGATGTTGAAAGAGTTTGAGTAAGCCTTTAATAGTAAAGAAACAAAGAATAAAAATTCTAAAAATATTGGTTTCATTAGAAGGAACGATGTACTTGAACTTTCTTTATTAAAGATTGAATATATTTATTTGGAATCTAATAGGTAATTAACCAAAAATAAATTATAAGAAGAAACAAATCTGTACTATTTTTGTTAAAGGAGAAAATAAAATGGCTAGAACACTGAAGGAAATTAGAGAATTTATGGAAGGGATGGGGATTCCTGGAAGAGATCTGAACAGTCTTCCATCTTCAACGAAGACTTTTCAAGATGGCGCACAATGGAGAATAGAAATTTCAGGAGTTGAGCACCCATCAACTATGGAAGCAATGATTGATGAAGCAAGAAAAAGGAATGTTACTATTCATAGGGCCATAATAACTGTAGCAGGGTCAACTTTAAGCGATTTTAGTGAGCTAAAAGCTATGGCTCAAATGGGAAAAGATGAAAAAATAGAAGTTATTACCACTATGGGTCCACGTAAAGGTTGGGATGTAGGAGCAAGGGCACCGGGTTTTTCCGAAGGTGCTATGGTGGGATTTAGGTTGAGAGGTTCTGACAATATTTCCTATTGGCTTGCAGATATGATGAGAAATATTGAAGCCGGGCTCAGGGGATTTCTGGTACTTGATGAGGGAATACTATCTATTGTGACCAGTATGCGTGAAAAGGGTTTTATACCTAAAGATGTAGTTTTTAAATGGTCTGCCTTTGGTGGATACTGTAGTGCTGCCGGAGCTAAAGTCATTGAAAAAATGGGAGCAGATTCGCTAAATCCTACATCAGATGTTTCGCTCCCGATTTTAGCAGGGATGCGAAAAGCAGTTGATATACCTCTTGATATTTATATGTTCATAACAGATGCAGAAGGGGGAATGTGTAGAATCTATGAAGCCTCGGAGGTTGCTAGAGTTGCATCACCTTGTTATTTTAAAATTGAACCGGGAACTAGCCAAGCTGATATTTACAAACCCTGGGTAAAAGAAAGTTGGCATGCAGAATTTATGAGAGAGAAAGTTAAAGAAGCAGCCATTTTTCAAGAGATTATGGAAAAACATGCACCTCAATTAAAATTATCTAAAAAAGGTCCTTCTGATTTAAGTCTACCGGACCCTAAATAAACTAATAGAACAAGCAATAAGAGGAGGGAAAAATAATGAAAAACGATCCATTTAAAACAGCTTTAAATACATTACGCGTTGCAGGTGAGATTGCAGGCTTGGAACCCAATGCAATTAAAATTCTTAGTCAACCTAAACGTGTTTTTGAATTTACCATTCCTATGAAAATGGATAATGGTGAAATTAGGATATTTAATGCTTTTAGAGTTCATTATAATGATGCCTTAGGAGAAATTAAAAATGGGACAAGATTTGTACCCAATTTAGATTTAAATACGGTAAAAGCGTTGGGATTTTGGATGACTATCAAACATGCTGTTGCTAATATTCCTGCTGGTGGGGGAAAGGGTGGCATTAGAGTTGACCCTTCTGAGTTGAGTGAATGGGAATTAGAACGCCTTGTACGTGCTTTTATTCGCAAGCTACCAATGAAGGGAGCTTGGGTTGATGTGCCGGGAGCAGACATTGGGACTAGTGCGAAGACACAGGCCTGGATGCTTGACGAGTATGAGGAAATAGTAGGGTTCCATAGTCCAGCAGCAGTTAATGACAAGCCAGCAGAAGTTAATGGTACTTTAGGTAGTATGGAGGCAACCGGAACTGGTGCATTTTTTGTTACTAAGGAAGCAGTTAAGGATTTTGGATTGGCCAAAGGAGCATCAGTAGCTGTTCAGGGATTTGGAGATGTTGGTTGTACTGTAGCAAAATTGCTTTGCAACGAAGGGTTTAAAGTTATAGCGGTAAGTGATATTAAGGGTGGAGTATATTCAGAGGAAGGAATTAATGTAGAGGAACTTGCGAAACATGTTGAGGATACCGGATTTGTTGCAGGCTTTCCAGGAACAGTAGCAATAACTAATAAAGAGTTATTAGAAACGAAGTGTGATATTTTAATACCTGCTGCGGTTCAAAGTGTTATTACTGATGAAAATGCAGATAAGATAAAAGCAAAATTAATTATCGAAGGGGCAAATGGACCCACAACAACAGAAGCTGAAAAGATACTCGAAGAAAATGGAATTACAATTATTCCTGATGTATTAGCTAACTGTGGTGGTGCTATTGTGTGTAGTTTTGAACGTACCCAAGGATTAACTGATACTTACTGGGATTTAAAAACTGTTAATGAAAAGCTTAAAGAAAGAATTTTAAAAGCCTATAAGGAGACCGTTGCAACTGCAAGAGAAAAAAATACTTCCTTTAGAAATGCTGCCTGGGTTAATGCCTTGATCAAGATAAGCAAGGCAATGAAAGCCAGAGGATGGATATAAGAATAAGGTTGAATCTACAATGAAGATATCTAAGTTATTGGCAAAGACAAATATGGTCTTGGAGAAGATAGAGGAGGTAATCCTCCGTGTGGGAGTTGGTATGCTGGCCATAATCTTAATTGTCAATGTAATAGCCAGAAAAGCAGGAACCTCGATCTATTTTATTGATGAGATAGCTATGTTTTTAGTGATTTGGATAACCTTTATTGGCTTAAGTTATGCCTCTAGGAAGGCAAGGCATGTCCGCATGTCGGCAATATTCGACTTATCCTCGGTGAGGGTGCAAAAAATTATGATATTTGTAATTTCTACAATCAGTGCTATGGTCATGTTCTACCTGACCTATATTTCTGTTAATTACGTATATACTACTTATCGTTGGCAACAAGTGACCCCAGCTTTAAGAATGCCCTATTGGATTGGTATCGTAGTCGTCCCGGTGGGTTTCTTCCTGGCCGGAATACATTATGTTCGGACCATTGTGAAGAACATCCAGGTAAAAGAGGAGGTCTGGCTCTCCCCTGAACAAAAGAGTGAATATGAATAAGGAAGGAGTTTAGAGAGGAGGAGTTATGTTACAATTGATGGGAGTGGTAGCGTTCACCTTGCTTTTTCTTGGTTTCCCCTTTATGGTGGTACTCATTGCTACCTTTCTTGTAGTTAGTTTTTTCTTTTTTCCTAATCTTAATCTCAATATACTAATACAGCAAATACTGAGTGGGATTAAGCCGGCTTCTTTAGTTTGTGTGCCTATGTTTATACTGGCGGCTAATATTATTACTTCCGGACAGGCGGCCAAGAGAATGATAAATATGGTAAAGGCTTTCCTGGGACATCTATTTGGGGGCCTGCCTATAGTTACTAATGTTGCCTGTACTTTATTTGGGGCTGTATCTGGCTCCACGCAGGCAACTGTAGCTGCTATAGGGGGGACAATGAGACCCATGCTCCTCGAGGCTGGCTATTCCAGCCCTTTTACCCTTGGTTTAATTATTAATTCCAGCGACATTGCTTTTCTTATTCCTCCCAGCATAGGTTTTATTGTATATGGAGTAGCAACACAAACTTCTGTTGGAAAATTATTTCTTGCCGGTATTCTTCCCGGATTACTTGTTTGTGCTTTATTCTCAATCTTTTCCTATTTTTACTCCAAATTTTATAATATTGGGCTTTATCCAAAAGCTAGTTGGGAGGAAAGGAAGCAGGTTACCAAGGAAGGCATCTTGATAATTGGTTTTCCTATATTGATTCTTGGAGGGATCTATGGGGGGATATTCAGTCCTACGGAAGCAGCTGCTTCTTCTGTACTATATGCTTTAGTCTTAGAGGGACTGGTTTATAAATCATTAACATTTAAAAAACTCATAGATATTGCCCTGTCTACGGCAGTGGTCACTGCCGTGGTTTTCATATTGGTGGGAGCGGGGCAAGCCATATCCTGGCTTTTAAGTTATTCTGGAATATACAAACTAATTCTGCCATCTCTTTTTGGGGATGAACCTTCTGTCCTAAGGGTTATTATAATAATTAATATTGCTTATTTCATTGCTTGTATGTTTGTTGATCCCATTGTAGCTATTTATGTTCTAAGCCCGCTTTTTGCTCCCTATGTAGCTCAAGCAGGGATTGATAAAGTTTTTCTGGGAGTATTAATAACAATGCAAGCAGCAATAGGTTCGGCTACTCCACCTTGTGGGTGTGATATCTTCACTGCCATGGTGATCTTTAAAAGACCTTATTTAGAAGTGATAAGGATGACCTGGCCTTTTGTGCTTATTTTACTAGTAGCAGTGGCCATAGTAATCACTTTTCCTGAACTGGCTCTTTTTATACCAAGGAGCGCTTTAGGGGGCTAAAAAGAAAGGAGATGATGCTTATGTAATGAAAATAATTGGATAGATATATTTCTTGGATATTAATAAAATTAAACGAAAAGGAGGATAAATATGAGAAATTTTAGGTTGATTTTAATCTTAGGATTACTAATAGTACTAATGGTTTTTGTCTTGCCTGCCGAAGCAAAAACCGAGGTCTACAAGTGGAAAATGATCTCTGAAGAAGTGACGGGGGATCCCATGACGGTCTTTGCCGAGCGATTTGCTGATCTAGTAGAAAAAAAATCAAATGGGAGAATAGAAATCGAAGTCTTTCCCTATGGTACTCTTGGAGGAGAGAGGGATATAGTTGAGCTTGTTCAGATGGGAGAGATAGAATTGGGCAGTGTAGACTATGGATGGGTTGGAGGCTTTGTGCCTCAAGCTCAGGTCTTGGCTTTACAATACCTCTGGCCAAAAGAGAATACCGCTGAGGTTATGCATGATGTTTGCCAGAATGGTCGGGCTATCCAACTACTGGAAGAAGGTTTTAGAAATAAAGGGTTTCAGTTATTAGGTGTATGGAGTTCGGGTTGGATGAGGGTCACCTCTAATGTCCCCATCCATTCTCCGAAAGATGTCAAAGGACTTAAGCACAGGGTGATGGCAAATCCTATCCTGGTAAAGTCTTACAATACCTATGGTTTTAATGCACAAAGTTTAGACTATGGCGAGATCTATGGAGCTCTGCAGACTGGATTATTAGATTCACAGGTCCAGCCGATGTATGCTCACTTGAGTATGGGCTTCTATGAAGTTCAAGACTATATTACCAATTTGTGGAATGAGGCGTTCATGGTGACTCCGGTAGTTAATCGTGACCTTTTTGATAGTATACCTGAAGATCTACAGCAGATACTCTTTGACTCCTGTGCGGAACTTATAGTACCAATGACTAACTGGTCTTTCCAGCACAATCAAGAGATTGCAGAGAAGATTAAGAAAGCTAAACCCTCAATTACACTTTATGAACTAAATGATGAAGAGATAGTGCCCTTTAAAGAACTGGCCTGGCAAGAAGGTGGTCCCGTCAATACTTACTTGAAAATTGGTGGTGAGGGTGCTAAAGAAATACTTGATGCATTGTTGACTGATATTAAGACTGCTCAAAAACAATAATAATTTTCGGTTTACTGAATTTTAGCCTATAGCACAGGTAAAACTGTGCTATAGGTGGAAAGTTCCAGAATTGACAATCAATTATAATGAAATTAACTAGGTTTACAGTCATTACATGCTACGATTGTCTGCACTGTCTTTTAATGAAAGCCAAATGCAGTTCGCATAAGGTTTTTATTTATTTTTTAAGCAAGGAGAAATAATTAGATGTTATATTTTGATATTAATGAATATAAGGATAGGATTAAAAAAACAAAAAAAAGAATGGAAACAGAAGGTATTGATGTTTTATTTATTTCGCAACCAGCAAATATGAATTACCTTACTGGTTATGATGGTTGGAGTTTTTACGTTCATCAGGGTGTAATTGTTTCATTAGATAAAGAAGATTCAATTTGGGTTGGTAGAGCTATGGATGCTAACGGAGCTAAAATAACCACGTTTCTTAAAGATGAAGATATAAGAGGTTACGATGATAATTATGTTCAATCAAAAACAAAACACCCGATGCAATTTGTTGCAGATATAATTAAGGAAAAAGGATGGGATAATAAAACGATTGCCGTTGAAATGGATCAATTTTATTTTACCCATCGTTGTTATTTAGAATTAAAAAAAGCTTTACCCAAGGCAACATTTAAAGATGGCAACCTTTTAGTCAATATGGTAAGAATGATAAAATCTGAAAAAGAAATTGAATTTATGAAAAAAGCAGGGGGAATTGCTGTAAAAGTGATGCAAGCGGCTATAGATTCTGTTAATATCGGGGTGAGGGAATGCGATACAGCAGCAAATATTTCTTATGCCCAGATAAAGGGTACTGAAGAATATGGTGGAGATTATCCGGCTATAGTGCCTCTAATAATGGCAGGCGAAAGAACAAGTACCCCTCATTTGACCTGGTCTGATAGAAAGTTTGAGAATAATGAAGCTGTTCTTTTAGAATTGTCTGGAGTGTATAAACATTATCATGCGCCTATTGCAAGGACTATTTATCTTGGTACTCCGCCTAAAATAATGAGAGAAACTGCAGATGTTGTAACAAATGGATTGGCTAAAACACTGGAATTTATTAAACCAGGAGTTACCTGTGAAGAAGTAGAAGCAAAGTGGAGAGATGCTATTTCCCACTCAACTGTTGTTAAAGAATCACGTTTAGGGTATTCAATCGGCTTGAACTATCCACCTGACTGGGGTGAACAAACCATAAGTCTGAGGCCGGGCGATAAAACTATTTTACAGCCAAATATGACATTACACCTTATACCAGGCATTTGGTATAAAGAAGTTGGATTTGAAGTAGACGCATCAATAAAGATTACTGAAAACGGATATGAATCGTTATACAATTTTCCCATGGGACTTTTTATTAAATAACATTCTATTTCGAAAAATTAAAGGAGGGGTAGAGATACATGTTGTATAAAGCCAAAAAGGGACAAGCAAGTTATGGTGAAGCTATAGGAATTCTTTTATTGGATACGTCATTTGCCCCTTATATCCCAGGTGATGTGGCTAATGCTACTACTTATTCCTTTCCGGTAAGATTTAAAAAAGTAAATGGCCTTACTGTTGAAAGGATGTTTAATAAAGATGTTAGATTTTTAGATAACATGATCAATGCTGGGAAGGAATTGGTAGAAGAAGGAGTAAAAGCAATTACCGGTGATTGTGGATTTATGGCTCTATTCCAAAGAGAGATGGCCAAACAATTAGAGGTTCCCGTGTTTTTAACCAGTCTTCTTCAGTTACCTTTCCTGACAAGAATAATTGGTGAGAAGCAAAAAGTTGGAATAATTACGGCAAATTCAAAGATACTTGATAATGCTTTATTAAGAGAAGTGGACATTAAAGATATGAATTCTATCTATATCAAAGGAGTGGAAGATAAAGAATATTTTAGAAAAGCAATTATTGAAGAAGTTGGCTGGCTTGATTTCGGGAAGGTGGAAAAAGAAGTGGTGTCTGCAGCTAAGGAGATGGTTAAAAAAGACTCTAGAATAAAGGTGATTTTATTAGAGTGCAGCTGTTTGCCTCCATATGGGGTGGCAGTTCAAGAGGCAGTAAATCTTCCGGTTTTTGATTATATCACTATGATAAACTATGTCTATTCAGCTGTTGTTAAGAAGAAATACGAGGGTTTTATGTAGATGTAATTTAGAAATGAGGGAATTAATAAAATATATTATGGATATAAAAAAGAAAATAACAAGTCTAAAAGATGAATTAATTAAATTAAGAAGAGATTTTCATAAACATCCCGAATTGGGGTTTGAAGAGTACAGGACTGCAGAAATTGTAGCAAATTATCTTGAAAAGTGCGGATTAAATGTAAAAAGAGGTATTGCAAGAACAGGTGTTGTTGCTCTACTTGAAGGGAATGCACCAGGTCCTACTTTACTCTTGCGTGCCGATATGGACGCCTTACCTATTCAAGAAGAAAATGAGGTATTTTATAAATCCATAAATAATGGAGTAATGCATGCCTGTGGACATGATGCTCACACAGCTATACTCTTGATAGCCGCAAAAATCCTTTCTGATTGCCGGGAGGAAATAAAAGGAAATATTAAATTTGTCTTTCAGCCTAACGAAGAAGTTGGTGGGGCAAAATTAATGGTAGAAGAAGGAGTTCTTGAAAATCCTCAGGTAGATGCTGCGATGGCTCTACATTTATGGACGCCATTGGAAAGTGGAACAATTGGAGTGGTAGCTGGTCCTATAACAGCAACTCTCGATGTCTTTAACCTTGAAATTAAAGGAAAAGGAGGACATACAGGTTATCCGGAGAAGGCAGTAGACCCAATTATTGCATCCGCTAATATTATTCAGGCTATCCAAACCATACAAACAAGAGAAATAAGCGCGTCAAAACCTATCATTATTATGTTTACTAAAATAAAAAGTGGAGTAAAATCTAATATTATACCTGATACAGTTAGTTTAGAAGGGACAATAAGGTATTTTTATAAAGAGGGATCGAAGAATGAAGAGAAATTAAAGAAAAGATTTAAAAGAATAGTAGAAGCTATTTGTAAAGCTTATAGGACGAAATATAAATTAAAATTTTATAATGAGAATCAGTCAGTCATTAATGATCCTGATATGACAAAATTAGTGGAAACTGCAGCTGAAGAAGCTTTAGGTAATAGTAATAGAATTATATCTTATATCTCTACTGCCGGAGAGGATTTTTCTGAGTTTGCAGATAGAGTTCCGAGTGTTTTCTATTTTGTTGGAGCTGGCAGTATAGAAAAAGAATCCTGTTACCCTCATCATAATCCGCGTTTTAATATCGATGAGGATGTAATGTCAATCGGAGTTGAAATTCATGTCCGTAGTGCATTAGAATTTTTTAACAAATAGTAAATGAGTAATTTTAAGACAGAGTAAGATATAGTAAAAAATAAAACTCAGGAGGCACCCAAATGAAATCAGATTTACAGATAGCTCAAGAAGCTAAACTAAAACCCATCACCGAAATAGCCGAATCAATCGGAATTAAGGAAGAAGAATTAGATCTTTATGGAAAATATAAAGCCAAGGTCTCTCCCGACATCTTAAAGAGGCTAAAAGATAGACCACAGGCCAAATATATCGTAGTAACTGCCATCACCCCTACCCCCCTAGGTGAAGGGAAGACCGTAACCTCTATTGGGCTAGGTCAGGGACTTGCTAAAATAGGTAAAAAAGTGGTCAACACCTTACGAGAACCATCAATGGGGCCAGTATTTGGTATTAAAGGTGGTGCAGCTGGAGGGGGTTACTCTCAAGTGGTCCCTATGGAAGATCTAAATCTCCACTTTACCGGAGATATCCATGCGGTAGGAGCAGCCAATAATTTACTCTGTGCTATGCTGGATACCCATCTACAAAAGGGAAACCAATTGGGAATAGATATCCATAATATCAATATCAACCGGGTGGTCGATATCTCCGATAGAGCACTTCGTCAAATTATTATCGGCTTAGGGGGCAAAGTCAACGGCATCCCCCGAGAGACCGGATATGATATTACTGTTGCTTCTGAAGTAATGGCTATCCTCTCTTTAGCTAAAGATATATTTGATTTAAGAGAAAGATTAGGACGAATGACTGTAGCTTATAGCTATGAAGGTAAACCCATAACCGCTGAAGATCTTAAAGCAGCTGGAGCAATGACTGTCCTACTAAAAGAAGCATTAAAGCCCAACCTTATCCAGACCTTGGAACACGGCCCCTGTCTGATGCATTGTGGTCCTTTTGCAAA
>DJVR01000041.1 GCA_002441285.1 Candidatus Atribacteria bacterium UBA6251
ATATATTAAACGTAAATCCCCGCTTCACCGAACTATTCGGCTATACTTTAGAAGAAGTAAAGGGCAGAAATCTTGATGATGGGATGATTCATCCCCCGGATAAGATGGAAGAGGGGAAGAGGTTGACTAAGAAATCATTAAAAGGCTATTTCTATTTCGAGACGATTAGAAAGAAAAAAGATGGAACTCTATTCCCCGTAGCCATTTCTGGCTCCCAGGTTATAATTGATGGCCAACTTAAAGGACTGATAGGGATATTTCAAGATATCACTGAACGTAAGAAGATGGAAGAGGAGCTAGCCAGGTTAGCCCATTATGATGTCCTTACCGGTTGTTATACTCGGGCCTATGGCTTAATCCTCTTAGAACAGCAGATCAGGATGGCCAAAAGGAAGAATACCCCCTTACTTTTATTCTATCTGGATGTTAATGACTTTAAATCTATTAATGATACCTTTGGCCATCAAGAAGGGGATAAGGTCTTAAACCAAGTAGTCACCCTCTTTCAATCTACCTTAAGAGAAGTAGATATTATCTGTCGGATGGGGGGAGATGAGTTCCTGCTTATCTTCCCGGAGAGTTCTTTACAAGATGCGCCTCTGATTAAAGAGAGGATAGATAAAAATCTTAAGAAATTAAATCAGAAGCTGGCCAAGCCCTATAGTATAGGTCTTAGTATCGGTCTTTCTTATTATAACCCGTCTAATCCTTTATCTATAGATGAATTAATCCGCATAGCTGATGAGAATATGTACAAAGAGAAGAAGAAAAAAAATAAGGGAAGATAGCAAAATAGTCATTAGTCATTAGTGAACAAATCTAGCGTGGAGCGTATAGCGTTTAGCGTATTACGTATTTAGTTACCTGGTTAACTGGTTGAGGGGTTGGTATATTGAAGAATTAATACTAAACCAATTAACCAATTAACCAACTAACCAAATTATGGAACAATTAATTTTAATCTTTTTGGCAGAAGAGTGATAATAAATTTTTTTTGGCTCTCTATTACCTCTCCACTCACCTGAGCCAGGATAGGTTCTGAAGATTCAATTATTATTTCTTTAGCCCTATAAAAATTTATCCCTTTAATACTTCTATGTGTGCCTTTAAATACTTTAGGTATGCTCATAAGATATTTAAATCTTCCCATCTCTTCTACTACACAAACTTCTAACAAACCATCATCTAATATGGCTTCCGGTGTTATCTTAAATCTTCCTCCATAAATTTTTCCATTGCCAACAGCTATAAATAGAATTTTGAGCTGAGTCTCTTGCCCGTCAATCTTTATCTTTACTTCGTGGTAACCAAAAGGAGCCAAAAGTTTTTTCAAAGTAGCGAGAATATAGACATAAGCACTAAGAGTATTCCAGTGGGGGTGTTTGTTTTTTAATTGATTGGCTAAGTGGGCTATTTCTGCATCAAAACCTATCCCGCAGATATTACCAAAATATATTTGCTGATTAATCAATCCCAGATCTATCCTTTTAGTTTTTCCCTTAATTAAAGTATGGCAGGCTTTAATTATATTTGGAGAAATATCTGTGCTTTTGATAAAATCATTTGCCCAGCCTAAAGGGATTATACCTAAGGCTGGATCATTTTTAGATTGCATAATCCCATTAATAATTTCATTGATAGTGCCATCCCCACCTACCGAGATAATTACTTCCATACCTTCATCGGCGGCTTTTCGGGCCAGCTCTGTAGCTTCCCCTGTACGAGAGGTCATTTTTAATCTAAAATTTAATCCGTTTTCTTCTAAATAATTTAAAACTGTTTCCAGGTGCTTTTTTGGTTTTCCGCCACCAGCAGTCAGATTAACGATTATTTCGGTGTTCAATTTTTACTTCTCCTTTATTTCGATTTTATTTATTAAAAATTCATAAGTTTCTGGTTTTCTATTTAATATAGTATTAGTATGAGGAACAACCTCTTTATAGTGGGAAAGTGCAGGGTTAATAGGGCTTAAACTTGCCTGTTCTGTTTTTTTTAGACAGGAGGTTAAGATTTGACCCGAGGGGGAGGTGATGATACTATGACCTATTCCTTGATGGTTAATAGAATTAGAACAGATTGTCCATATCCTGTTTTCTGCACTTCTAGTCCGACAGATATTTATATGTTTATCATTGGAAAATTTAGCGGGCCAGATAATTAATTCCGCTCCTTTTAAAGTAAGAAGACGAGGTATTTCGGGAAAGAGACCTTCGTATCCTAACATTATTCCGATATTGCCATAAGTGGTTTTAAATACTGGGAGTCCTAAATTGCCAGGAGTAAAAAAATTTTTTTCTGCCTGTTCTAAATGAGTTTTACGATATTTACCCACTATCTCCCCTGATTCTACTAAAAAAGTTGTTTTATAAACATAATTATTATTTTTTTCGACTATAGTAACCGCACAGAGCAGTCTGGTATGTTCAGTCAATTGTCTAATTTTATTTAGAATTTTTTCTCCTTTTTCCGGAAAGTCAAAGTCTGCTTCTGGGAAAACAATAATCATAGCTTCTTGCTCTAGTAGATTAAGGATAAAGAATTCTATTTTTTCGAGGTATTCTTCTAAATTATTTTTAAACTTTAGTTGAACTATAGAAGCAATACATTCCTGATATGAAGGGATTTTCTTTTTCTTTAAGATTGAGTAAATTGGTAAATTCTGGGTTGATTGGGTTAATTCAGAATATAGCTCGGGTCTTCGATCGGTGAATACATTTATTTTTTTATCTATTGTTTTATCTTGGTTTTTTTCTAAAGGAATTTCAAAAGAAATTATTTCTTCACAAAAAGAAGAAGCAATCTTGACTACTTTTCCTTCTGGTGAAAAAATAGCACTTTTTCCACAGTAGAGTACAGTACCAGCCTCCATTCCTACCTTATTAGCAGCCACAATCCAAATACGATTTTCCAAGGCTCTAGTAGGTATCATATATTCTATCTGCGGATTGGTTAAAGTTTCTTTTTGTAGCCCAGCAGTAACCCAATTAGTCAGATCAATTAAAAAGTCTGCTCCTTGTAAACTAAGACAACGGATAATTTCCGGAATTCTTCCATCTGCACAGATAAACATCCCTATTTTCCCTAATTCAGTTTGAAAAACTGGATAATAATTACCTTCTTCAAACCAGTGATTATCAAAATGCCAGAGAAATGATTTTCTAAAACAACCAATCTCTTCACCTTTGGGATTAATCAACAAGGCACTGTTGAAAAGTTTATTTTTCGTACTATCAACTTCTACTAATCCTAAGGCCAGATAACATTGATATAGTTTTGCCTTTACTTTAACTTCTTCAATAAATTTATTGGTAGATGTCTGTAAACTTAAATAATCTTTTACCACTAAAGGCGATAAATAATAGGCAGGAAAGGCACATTCCGGTAAAACCATTAGCTGAGGAGATAACTTTGCTGCCTGATCAATCATGCT
Organism: Candidatus Atribacteria bacterium UBA6251; assembly: GCA_002441285.1. Lineage (GTDB taxonomy): Bacteria > Atribacterota > Phoenicimicrobiia > Phoenicimicrobiales > Phoenicimicrobiaceae > UBA6251. The sequence goes on from DJVR01000041.1 coordinate 3,431, forward strand.
TAAAATGTTTTTCTTATTTTTAGATTTTTTATCATAGTCAAAAGCGCTTACCTGCAGGCAAGCAACTCTCAATCTTTTGACCATTATAAAGACCTCCCCTTTTACAGATACTATAATTCTACAAAATTTTTATAATTCCTGCTATAATAAAAAATAAAATATTGATTCTGGTTAAAAAAATATTTTGACTTATTTGTTTTTAGGGAGAAATGAGATGCTAGAAGGTAAATTGGTTAATTTAAGAGTAGTGGAAAAAGGGGATTTAGAAGAAATAATGAAATGGGTCAATAAAAAAGAAATTACTAAATATTTATCTTATTTTCTTTATCCTATTTCTCAAGAAGAAGAGGAGAAATTTATAGAAAAGGCACTGAGACATAATGATTCAGAAAAGAATTTAGTGATTGAAACTAAAGATAAAGAATATTTGGGACAGATTAATTTACACAATATTGATTGGAAAAATATGAATGCAGAGTTGGGAATTGTCATTGGTAAAGAAGAATACTGGAATAAGGGTTACGGGGCAGATGCTATCAAGACTCTCCTTGATTATGCTTTTCATCAATTAAACCTTTATAAAGTATATCTTCGGGTCTTTGAGTATAATGAAAGAGGAATTCGCTGCTATCAAAAATGTGGGTTTAAAGAAGAAAGAAGATTAAGGAAGAGCCATTTTTTTGAAAGAAAGTTTTACGATGTAATTATCATGGGTCTTTTGAAAGAAGAGTTTGAATCCCAGGTTAACCAAAGATAATTAAATTCTTTATTCATAAATTTACAAATTTAATTTTTATAAAATTTGGTGAGGTATAGTGAATCTTTTTACTGGTTATGAACAATATGAAAATTATCAGGGGACTCCTCTAGCGGAAAGAGTTAGACCGGAAAAATTAGAGGATTTTTTAGGTCAGGAAAAGATTATTGGTCCTGGAAAACCATTACGCCTGGCCATTGAAAACGATGAACTTCAATCAATAATTCTCTGGGGACCTCCTGGATCAGGAAAAACTACCTTAGCCAGGATTATTGCTCGAATGACCAAAGCACAATTCATTCCTTTTAGTGCTGCAATTTCGGGAGTACCCACCTTAAAGAAGATTATTAAAGAAGCCTTAAGCCAGAGAAAATATCACCACCAAAAAACCATACTATTTGTTGATGAAATTCATCGTTTTAATAAATCCCAACAAGATGCCTTTCTCCCCTATGTGGAGGATGGAACTATTATTTTAATTGGGGCGACTACTGAAAATCCATCATTTGAAGTTATTTCACCTCTTTTATCCAGAGCTACTGTTTATGTTCTGGAACCACTATCGATTTCAGACTTAAGAAAAATTTTAGAAAGGGCTTTAAAGGATCAAGAAAAGGGTTTAGGAAAATATCAAGTGAATCTGGAGCCAGAGACTCTGGATTTTATAGTAGAACTAGCCTATGGAGATGCCCGTATTGCCTTAAATATTTTGGAATTTGCGGTGATAACCACTAAGCCAGATAAACAAAAGATTAGAAATATAGATATAAAAGTTATTGAGGAAGTAGTACAAAAGAGATGTTTACGTTATGATAAAACTGGCGAAGAACACTATAATATTATTTCTGCTTTACATAAGAGTATGCGTGATTCAGACCCCGATGCAGCTATTTATTGGGTAGCACGTATGCTGGAAGCTGGAGAGAATCCTCTCTATATAGCCCGACGATTGGTAAGATTTGCTTCTGAGGATATTGGTAATGCTGATCCTCAAGCCTTACAAATAGCGGTTTCTGCTATGCAAGCGGTACATTTTTTAGGTATGCCGGAAGCTAATTTAGCACTAATTCAGGCTGCTACCTATTTAGCTGCTGCTCCTAAAAGTAATTCCCTTTATAAAGGATATCAGTTAGCCCAGGAAGATGTTAAAAAATTGGGGCCTCTACCAGTTCCCCTGGTTATTCGTAATGCTCCTACTTCTTTAATGAAAGATCTAGGTTATGGAGCAGGATATAAATATGCTCACCATTTTAGAGGAGGGTATGTTGTCCAGGAGCATCTTCCTAAAGAACTAAAAGGTAAGCAATATTATTTTCCTACCGACCGAGGTTTAGAGAGGGAGATAAAGCAACGATTAGAAAGCTTGAAGAAAAAATATAATAAAAATAAATGAAAGAAGAGGTATTAAAAGAAAAAACTAAACTCTATTATTAACTTGCCTCAGAAAGCAGGGGGAGAAAATTTTCGGGATAAATCCCCAAGGAGCAGATATGCGAAATGAAAAAGTTTGTTAATCTAATTTGGAAAATAATTTTGGTACTAACCTAAAGTATCCTTTATTTTATAATTTATCTTAGGAAAGGTTTAATCAAATGAGAAAAATACTAAAAGAGGATAAAGAAAAGATCCGGCAAGAATTAACTGTCGCAAAGCAACAAGCCAAAAATTCTTTAGGTAAGGTAGATTATACTATTTCTATAAGCCAGGTTAGATCCTTAGCTGATAATTTTCGACTATCTCCCAGAGAAATAGAGATATTGGCGCTAAGGGAAGGGATTGTTCCCGAACGATATCAACGCAATCTGGGGGTATTTAGTCTAGAAGAACAGATCAAACTAAGGCAATCGAAAGTAGCAATTATTGGTTCGGGTGGATTGGGTGGAACAGTATTAGAGTTATTAGCCAGAGTGGGGATCGGTAAATTAGTGATTATAGATAAGGATGTAATAGTAGAAAGTAATCTAAATCGTCAAATTATAGCTCGGGAAACTAATTTAGGAAAACAAAAAGTAAAAGCCGCTCTGAAAAGGATAAAAGAGATAAATTCTTCCATTCAGGTTAAGGCTTATGCTACCTTTGTAAATGCCGATAATGTCAAAGAATTAGTCAAAGGGACAGATGTAGTAGTAGATGCCCTGGATAATTTACCCTCTCGCTTTATTATTCAGGAAGCTTGTAGAGGATTAAAAATACCCCTAGTCCATGGGGCTATAGCTGGTTTTAATGGTCAACTAATGACTATTTTTCCTGAGGATAAAGGGTTAGAATTAATTTACGGAAATAGAAATGATTTACCAGAAAAAGGAAGCGAAACAAAATTGGGTTCTCCCACAGTTACTCCGGCAATAATTGCCACGCTGGAAGCTCAGGAGGTTATAAAGATATTGTTAAAAAGAGGGAATCTTTTTCGCAACCGATTATTGTATCTAGACCTTGAAAATGGAACAATAGATACCTTAGAATTAGTGAATAGTTATTAATGAATAGACGTTAGTGTTTGGTTAGATAATTAACTGGTTTAGTATTAGTTATTAATTCTTAGAATAGCTAACCAGGTAAACAGCTAATTTAATATAATATACCAGAAAAGAGAAATAACCGATTTACCAATAAGAGATAAGTTTGATGTTTTCGTTTTCAGAAAATAGAGGTGGGAAATTTATATGGAGGAGAGACGATTAAAAAGATAGAAAGAAAGGCACAGAGATAATGGATAGAAAATTAAAAGTAGGGATTATCTTTGGAGGAAGATCAGGAGAGCATGAGGTATCCTGTTGCTCAGCTGCTTCAGTTATGCAGGCGATAAATCAGGAGAAATATACTATAATTCCTATTGGAATAACCAAACAAGGTAAATGGATTTCTCCTCAGGAAACCCTGAAAACACTGAGTTCAGGAAGAATAGAAGGAGAAAGTAATGTAGTTTTATTAAATGATCCTGCTAATAAAGCTCTATTAAATTTAACACAAAATAAGAGGATAGATAATAGATACCAGGAGAAATTAGATGTAATTTTTCCAGTATTGCATGGTCCTTATGGAGAGGATGGAACAATTCAAGGATTATTGGAATTAGCAGATATTCCTTATGTAGGGGCGGGAGTGGCAGCTTCGGCTATTTCTATGGATAAAGAATTGATGAAAACTATCTTCCAGCAGAAGAATCTTCCTGTTTTGAAGTGGATGACAATAAAAAGAAAAGAATGGCGACAGGATCGAAAACAGATTATCACCTTGATTCAAAAAAATTTTGATTACCCGGTTTTTGTAAAACCAACAAATTTAGGTTCCAGTGTGGGTATAAGTAAAGTTAAAAATGAAAAAGAATTAGAAAAGGCAATAGATATCGCCTCTTCTTATGATAGAAAAATATTAGTTGAACAAGGGTTAGAGGAAATAAGAGAAATTGAATGTGGAATTTTGGGTAATGATGAACCTAGCCCCTCAGTTCTGGGAGAAATTAAACCAGCTGGTGAATTTTATGATTATGACTCCAAATATCTTAATCGAAAGACCCAATTAATTGTTCCGGCTAACCTATCGACTGAAGTAACTCATCAAATTCAAGAAATTGCTTGTCGTGCTTTTAAAGCTATTGATGCAGCAGGGATGGCTCGGGTAGATTTTTTTGTTACCAGAGAAGAAAACAGAATCTATCTCAATGAGATAAATACTATACCAGGTTTTACCTCGATGAGTATGTACCCTCGTCTATGGGAAGCAACTGGAATTCCTTACCCCAGATTAATTGAGCAACTAATTCAACTGGCTTTAGAAAGACATCAAGACAAAAATAAAAATAAGATAGCTTATGATGGAGCAAAACTCTTAGAATAATTTACCTAAACTTAAAACCACTATATTATTAGATTTAAAATGGAGGAGTAGATTTATGCTCAAAGATTTAGTAAAAAAGAATAGGAGTTATCGGAGATTTTATGAAACTTTTGAAATTGGTCGAGAAACCCTAGAAGAATTGATAGATTTAGCTCGACTCTCTGCTTCTGGTGGAAATAAACAATCTTTAAAATATATTCTTTCTTATGAGAAAGAAAAAAATGAATTGATTTTTTCTACCCTGGGATGGGCTCGTTATTTAAAAGATTGGCCAGGGCCTCAGAGCGGAGAAAGACCTTCTGCTTATATTATTATGTTAAATGATATAGAGATTAGCCAAAATTACTGGTGCGATCCTGGTATTGCTGCCCAAAGCATTCTTTTAGGGGCTACTGAAAAGGGATTGGGTGGATGTATCTTTGCCAATATTAATAAAAATAAATTGAGGACTAATCTTAAGATTGAAGAAAAGTACGAAATTCTTTATGTCTTAGCTCTGGGAAAACCAAAAGAGAAGGTCGTACTAGAAGAAGTGGGACCCGATGGAGATATCAAGTACTGGAGAGATAGCCAGGGAGTTCATCATGTCCCCAAAAGACCTCTGAAAGACCTTATTATCACTTAAAAAGGAGACGGGCTACTTTTTATAATATCATAGATAAAAAAGTTGAAAAAGTAAGTTGTCCCCTTTTTTCTATTGACTGAATTTATGAATAGTGATATTATTTTTAAAATAGTAATACTAGGGAGAGAAATAAATGTCTGAATTAATACGTTTTGGAATCTCTCTGGAAAAGGGATTACTAGAAAGATTTGACCAGCTTATTCGAGAGAAGAAATACACCAATCGTTCCGAAGCAATTCGTGATTTAATCAGGGAAAATCTGGTGCGTAAAGAATGGGAAGAGGGGAAGGAAGTTGCGGGTGCTATTACTCTGGTTTTCGACCACCATAAAAGAGAGCTGGTAAATATTTTAACCGATATTCAGCACGATTTTTACCGTTTGATTATTTCCAGTCAACATATTCACCTGGATCATAATAATTGTTTAGAAATAATAGTAGTGAGAGGTAAACCAAAAGACGTAAGAGAATTGGCGGATAAATTGAGAGCAACTAAGGGTGTAAAATACGGAACCTTATCTATAGCAACTACTGGGAAGGAGTTGATATAGCGAGATATTTTAAGTTTTAGATTTACAGCATTTAGATTTAAATTACATTAAAAGGCTGATAGCCTTATATTTTTTGGCTTTAGAGTAGCACGAAAATAAAAAAAGTATATAATCATCAAGAATAGTGAATAGTAAGACAAGCATCCTGTCTGTGTATTTTCCCAATGCAGCACACCGTGTTGCTTAACCACTATTCACTATCGTCTAATTTAATTAATCAGTAAATAGAAGTAAGGAGGAAAGACTTGAAGGGTTTAAAATTTAGAATAGGTTTAATTTTAAGTTTTGTGATATTATTTTTATCCGGAAGCTTAATGCTAGCAAGTGCCCATTTTGGGATGATAATCCCCTCGGATGATATGGTAACCCAGGATGACAATAAAAGTATTACTTTAAAAGTACAATTTATTCACCCTATGGAAGGGGATTATATGGATATGGCAAAACCATTGCAATTTGGAGTCCTGGTACAAGGTAAAAAAAATAATTTAATAGATACACTTCAGGAGAAAAAGATTGACAATTGCTCTACTTGGGAAGCTAATTATCAAATAAAATGTCCAGGAGATCATATTTTTTATATAGAACCTCAACCCTATTGGGAACCAGCAGAGGACTGCTTTATTGTGCATTATTCTAAAGTAATTATTAATGCATTGGGGATGGAAGTAGGCTGGGATGAAGAAGTAGGATTAAAGACGGAAATTATCCCTCTAACCAGACCCTATGGCCTCTGGGCTGGGAATGTCTTTCAGGGAATAGTAAAGGTTAAGGGAGAGGTTGTACCTTTTGCAGAAGTCGAAGTAGAATATTATAATAATCAAGAAAACAAAGTAAAATGGCCTGCTGAACCTATGATTACTCAGGTAATTAAAGCTGATCAAAATGGAGTATTTACCTATGCTATACCCTGGGCAGGATGGTGGGGGTTTGCTGCCCTTAATGAAGATGAAGAGAAAATAAAACATAATGGGGTAGACAAATCAGTAGAAATTGGAGCGGTAATCTGGGTTAAAGCTTATACTATGGAATAAAAAACAAAAATAAAAGGAAGATATCTATGCATATTTCAGAAGGAATATTATCTGCACCCGTATTAATTACGGGTGCAGGTTTGACGGCAACCGCAGTTGGATATAGTTTAAAGAAGATAGAATATAAAGAAGTACCTAAAGTAGCTATTTTATCATCTGTGTTTTTTGTTGCTTCTTTGATTCATGTTCCCCTTGGGCCAGCAAGTATCCATTTAATCTTAAATGGTTTAACCGGATTATTATTGGGTTGGTCTGCTTTTCCTGCAATATTGGTGGCTTTAGCTTTGCAGGGGATACTTTTTCAATTTGGAGGAATTACTACCCTTGGCATTAATACTTTAAATATGGCTCTACCGGCTATCATATGTTTTTATCTATTTAATCAAGGAGTTAGAAGTAAGAATAATTTTATTGCCCAGATTCTGGCTTTTCTTTGCGGATTTTTAGCAGTATTATTAAGTGGAATAATGGTAGCAGTTGTGTTAGTCTTTACTGGAGAAGGTTTCTTACAGGCTGCTAAATTGTTATTAATTGCCCATTTTCCAGTTATGATATTAGAAGGTGTATTAACAACTTTTTGTATAGGGTTCTTAAGAAAGGTTAAACCGGAAATATTAAGTATCGGATAAATATGTATAGGTTTTTTTTAAAAATTTAAACTTTTTAGAAAATAGTATAGCAGTATATTTCCAAATATATCGGAGAGTAAGATGAAAAACAAATTGTATTTATTTTTAATCATTATTTTTTTTACCGTCGTAGTAATATATAAACCAGTCTTTGCTCATAAAGTAAATGTATTTGCATATGTTGAAGGAGATAAAATTTATACCGAAAGCTATTTTAATGATGGTAAAAAATGTATTAATTCAAAGATTGAAGTATTTGATCAGCAGGGGAACAAACTATTAGAAGGGCAGACAGACGAAGAAGGGACATTTTCATTCGAAATTCCTGAAAAAGAGATCATAAATGCAGATTTAAAAATAGTTCTTACTGCCAGTATGGGTCATCGGGCAGAATATATTATCACATCTAATGAATTAAAAGGGGTCAGGGAATTAATTGAAGAAAAGGTAGAAGAACCTATATCTATGAATGACTCCGAAGAACCAGAAGTTTCTTCTCTCAATTTAAAAGAAATTAAATTATTAATAGAAGAGGCCTTGAATGAAAAATTAGATCCAATTCTAAGTGAGATAAGGGAGATCAGAAAATCTCAAACAGATAAGATTTCAACTACTGAAATAATTGGGGGCTTGGGTTATATTCTTGGCATTTTTGGAATTATAGCATATTTTTTAAGTCGTAAAAGATGATTAAAAATTTATTTTCAGGTGGTCAATTTGATTAAAGAAAAATTTTCAGAAGGAGATTCTCTTCTCCACAATTTAGATCCACGGATAAAGATTATAGTAGCCTTATTCTTTTCGGTAAGTGTAGCAGTTATCGATAAATATAATTCATTATTTTTTGCTTTATTATTAGCTATTTTTTTAATCATAGTTTCTAAATTAAAAGTAAAAGAGATAATTTCACGTTTACTGGTAGTAAATAGTTTTATTTTTTTGTTGTGGTTGATGCTTCCCTTTACTCTTCCAGGAGAGATTATTTATACTCTGGGTTCTTTGAGCATTTCTCGAGAAGGTATCCATTATGTCTTTTTAATTACTTTAAAATCTAATACTATTATTTTAGCCACTCTTGCCTTGCTTTCTACATCATCAATTTATAATCTAATTCATGCTTTAAGCCATTTCCATGTTCCAGACAAGCTGATCCATTTATTTTTCTTTACCTTTCGTTATCTTCAGACTATTCATTCGGAATATATCCGATTAAATAATGCTTTGAAGATAAGAGGGTTTAAGGCTCAAACTAATTTTCATACTTATCGGACCTTTGCCTATTTAATAGGAATGATATTGGTTAGGAGCTATGACCGCTCTAAAAGAGTATATGATGCTATGCTTTGTAGAGGGTTTAAAGGAAAATTCTGGATCTTAGATCATTTTACTTTTAAACAATCAGATTTTGTATCGGGAATTATAATGATAAGCTGTATTATAGGATTAGTACTATGGTCATAAAAGGTAAAAAAGATGAAGTTTTGATAAAAATTAGCAATCTTTCCTTTGCTTATTCTTTACGCGATTATGTATTTAAAGAATTTAATTTTTATTTTTGCAGAGGGGAAAAAGTAGGCTTGGTTGGCCCTAACGGAAGTGGAAAAACTACACTTTTTCATCTCATAATGGGGCTTTTACATCCTTCAGAAGGGAGGATTGAGATATTTGGAAAAGAACGCAAGGTAGAGGATGATTTTATAGAGGTTAGAGAAAGGATTGGTCTGGTTTTTCAAGATCCTGATGATCAATTATTTAGCCCTACCGTAGCAGAAGACATAGTTTTCGGACCTTTGAATTTGAGAAAGAATCAGCAGGAAGCAAGGATTATTTTAAAAGAGACTCTAGAATCTCTTGGTTTATCAGGTTTTGAAGATAGAATTACCTATAAACTTTCTTTTGGAGAAAAAAGATTAGTCTCTTTGGCAACAGTTTGGGCTATGCAACCAGAAGTCTTATTACTGGATGAGCCCACTACCTGGCTTGATGATGAAACCATTATCAAGATAATCCAGATTTTAAAACAGCATCCTCAACTATCTTATATTATTATTTCTCACGATAAAAATTTTTTAAAAGAGACTACCAATAGTATTTATCTTATGGATAACGGAAAGATTAAAAAACTATAAAATAATTTCAAGTTAAATAAACTGGCAAATCCCCTGGCTTACCTTTGTGATTCCGAACTTACTGGCTACCATTTTTATATTAAACAGGTAATATGTAGAATATTTGTATTGTTATTTTTAAAACTTATTTGTTATAATAAAATTAAAAGAGATTAAAAAAGTAAACAAAAGAAAAAATAGTATTTAAACATTATGAGGGAATAGATTTTCTGTGCTCGAGCAATAAATATAGAACTTTGGTTGTATTGGTCAAACCTCTATCCTGTTAAACTAAACAATCAACTAACCAGTCAATAAAATAACCAATTAACTAAAATGGGGGATAAAAAATGAAAATTGGAATTATGGGTATGCCTTTAGTAGGAAAAACTACCTTGTTTAATCTTTTAACCGGCCAACATAAAGAAACTTCCGCTTATTCCTCAAAAGGGACTAAAAATATAGGTATTGCCACTGTCTATGACCAGAGAATAGATTATTTAAGTTCCCTTTATCACCCTAAAAAAACTACTTATGCTACGATTGAATTTGTGGATATTGTGGGGATTTCTCCAGGATTACCGGCAAAAGAAAAAGCCGATTTATTTAGTGCTCTTCAGGATTCCGAGGCTTTACTTTTTGTTATCAGACTATTTGAAGATCCAGTAGTTGCCGGGGGGGAAAATCCTATTGTACAGATAGAAAATTTAAAATGTGAGCTTTTACTCCGGGATTTAGAGGTAGTGGAAAATCGATTAGAAAGATTGAAAAATTCTAAAAAGAAATTAACCCATGAAGAGTTAATGGAGATAGACATTTTAGAAAAATGTTACCAGAAATTAAGCGATGACTCCTTTCTATCTGATCTTGACCTGTCCGAAGGTGAACTAAAAAAGTTAAGTGGTTTCAGCTTTTATACCCTGAAGCCCATTATTGTGGTTTTAAATCTAAGCGAAGAACAATTTAGATCAAAATTATATCCTCAAAAAGAGAAATTAGCTCAGATTATTCAAGAATACAAAATGGCCAGTTTGGATATTTGCGGCAAGATGGAGATGGAAATAAGTGAGTTAGAGCCAGAAGAAAGACAACTATTTTTAGAGGATTTAAAACTGAAAGAATCAGGAATTGCTAGACTTTCTCAAGTATGTTATCAGCATTTAGGATTAATCTCTTTTTTCACTGTAGGGGAAGATGAAGTTAAGGCTTGGACAGTAAAAAAAGGGATTTCTGCAGTAAAGGCTGCAGGTAAAGTTCATTCGGATATAGAAAGAGGATTTATTCGAGCAGAAATAACTAAATATCAAGATTTAATCTTATGTGGTTCTGCTCAGGCAGTAAAAGAAAAAGGTTTATTAAAAATCGAAGGTAAAGATGCTATTATTGAGGATGGTGATATAATCTACTTTCGCTTTAATATCTGAAATGTAGTTACTATCTGCTTAGTCCATTTTTTTATTATTGCTCCAGACCTATATGATAAATTACAAATAGATTAATTTAGTTTTTATTAATATTTTCAAAAATAATTGCTTTATAAAAGGTTAAGCACAAACTTAGTACTTTGAAACTTTCTGTTTTCTCTGAATGCATATATTTTTCAAATTTTATTAAAAAATAAAATCTTTATCATGCCAAACTAGAAAAAAACGGGAAGATTATTAGACCAGCAAAGGAGGATAATAAGGTAAATAATGGTGAGTTTTGAGGATTTTCAGAAGATAGATATTCGAGTGGGGAAAGTAATAGCGATAGAAGATTTTAAAGAAGCTCGTAATCCTTCTTACAAGATTAAAATTGATTTTGGAGAATTAGGGATAAAAAACTCTTCTGCCCAGATTACCAAATTGTATTCTAAAGAAGATTTACTTAATCAGCAAATTATAGCAGTAGTAAATTTTCCTCCTAAAAGGATTGCTGGCTTTAAATCAGAAGTATTAATTTTGGGGGTAATGAAAGAGGGGGGTGAAGTTATCCTCCTTAAGCCTGAACGGGAAGCCCCTCTAGGTTATCGTATAGGATAATGTATCTAACCTATTGGGTTTTAAATTATAAAGTCAATAAAAGATTTTTTTATTATCTTATTTGAGGAGGATTTAAATAGTATTTTGATGCAGAATAAACTTAATTGTGAAAAAGTCTATCAAATAACCGGTTTAATTAAAGAATCTAAATATTTAACTATTTTAACGGGGGCAGGAGTAAGTACTGGTTCAGGAATTCCAGATTTTAGAACTCCAGGTAAAGGTATCTGGGAAAAGATAGATCCTTTTAAAGTTACCTCTATCCAGGCATTTTTAGAAAATCCTCGACGATTCTATCATTTTTATAGGCCACGCATAGAAATGTTGTGGAAGGCTTCGCCTAATCCTGCCCATGAAGCGATTTACAGAATGGAAGAAATGGGTTATTTAAAATATTTAATTACTCAAAATATTGATGATCTTCATCGAAGAGCGGGTTCAAAAAAAGTGATTGAAGTGCACGGAAGTCTAAGAGAAGCCGTCTGTCAGAGGTGTAAAAAGAAAATTACTGCAGAAATATTAATTAATAAGCTGGATAAAGGAGAAGGAGTCCCTTATTGCGAATGTGGAGGAGTCTTTAAACCTGATGTAGTATTATTTGGAGAAATATTGGCTAATCTAGAAAAAGCTATTTTGGAATCTAAAAAATCGGATTTGATGTTAGTCATCGGCTCTTCTTTACAGGTGAGCCCGGTTAATTTTTTACCTGAGTATTGCTTAAATAACGGTGGTAAATTGATCATAGTAAATTTAATGCCTACTCATTTAGACTATCAAGCAGAGGTAGTAGTCCAGGAAGATATTTGTATTTTTCTACCTGAAGTAGTAAAGACCCTGGAAAAAGAGGATGAGAAAAGCAAGACATAAAAATGAGTCAATTACAAAAATGATTCAATTTTTATGAAGAAGTTATTGATAAATATGAAGGAAAAAGTTGACAAAGAAAATAAACGGAGTAAACTATATATAGTAATAGAAGTAAAGATGAGAGATGCTAAAAACAATCAATTAATTCCTCTGAAAACAGATTGTTGAGAGGGTCTCTTGCGTTTTAATAATGTTATCGTTAAAGGGGTGGAAAATATATGGTTCTACCTCCTGAAGGAACGTTATTAGACTAAAGAGAAAATAATAACGAAAAGGAGGTAGAAAGTATGCAGGGCAATAAACTGTATGTTGGCAATCTTAAATATTCAGTAACCAACGATGAGCTTAAAGAGTTATTCTCCGGCTACGGAGAAGTTAAGAGTGTCAATATTATAGAAGGCAAAGGTTTTGGATTTGTAGAAATGTCTTCAGCAGAAGAAGCAGAAAAAGCCAAAAAAGCTCTAAATAATACTGAATTTGTTGGTCGTCCCTTAAAAATAGATGAAGCTCGTCCACCCAGACCAAGAAATGAATTTAGAAGATAGAATAGATAAATAATTATTAAAGTACGATAGTAATGGTAATAATAGAATTACTTAATTGTTTTAAACAAAATCCATTTATTAAAAAAGAAAAAAATCTTTAAAGTAGAATATAGTAGTAGGGGAGCTTATTAAAGCTGAGAGTGTTTTTAATAAACAGACCCTTATAACCTGATCTGGGTAATGCCAGCGGAGGGAATTGCTATGGATGCATTTTATCATAAACCATAGACTTTGATTGAATTAGATCAGGTCTATGGTTTTTTATTATTCAAGAAATTTGTTCTATCAGGAGGAGAAAATAATGAAAAGAAATCAGGTAAGAATAATGACCGAGATGGGAATGGCGGTTGCTTTATCAGCTATTTTTGATTTTTTGCCACTATGGAAAATGCCTCAGGGTGGTTCAATAAGTTTAGAAATGTTGCCGATCCTGATTATTGCCTTACGATGGGGAGTTAGCCCTGGTATGTTGGCGGGAGGACTATATGGATTATTACAACTAGTACTTGGTGCATATATTGTTCACCCTATACAATTAGTGTTAGATTATCCTTTACCTTATGCCTTGTTAGGGTTGGCCGGACTTTTTGTTAACAAGATTAATTTAGAAAAAAAGACCGCTGCGTATAGTTGGTTATTAGGAGCAATACTCATAGGAGGGATAGCCCGATTTATCAGTCATTTCCTTTCAGGTGCGGTCTTTTTTGCACAATACGCACCAGAAGGGCAAAATCCCTGGCTCTATTCGGCTATCTACAATCTTACTTATATTATTCCAGCATTATTTTTATGCTACCTTATTATTATGCCCTTACTTAAACATTTAATTATTGCCGAAGGCAAGAAAGAATAGAAAAGAAAGGATATTGATGTCAAAAATAGAGGTAGTACTAGCTTTAAATGGCTGTCTGAAAAAGAACAAAAAAGAAGATTATAAGAAGATAATCAAAGGAGAAAAAGTAAGATATATAGCAGCTGATGGAGGAGCTAAATTATTGGAAGAACTGGGCTATACTCCGGAGGTTATTATTGGAGATCTTGATTCTTTAACTGGAGGACAGCTGGAGTATTTTCAAAAAAGGGGGGTCGAAATTATCAGCTATCCCCGGGAAAAAGATGAAACAGATGGTGAATTAGCTTTGCAGTATTGTAAAGAAAAAGGCTGGAATGAAATTATTATTATTGGTTTTGAAGGTGGAAGATTAGACCAGCGACTGGCCAATATATTTCTTTTAGAATATGCTCATAAAAATGGTCTTAAAGCCCTGCTTAGAGAACCAAATTTGGAAATGGGTTTAATAGAAGAAGAAAAAATCTTTCTTCATAAAAAAGGCGCAATGCTTTCTTTGCTTCCTTTAGACCAGGTGGTTAAGGGCGTAGAAATTTTTGGTTGCCAATATCCTCTTAATGCTGAGAACCTTTTTCGCTATAAGAGTAGAGGCATTAGTAATATTATTGAAAAGGAAAGAGCTATTATTACTATTCAATCAGGTTTACTTCTGTATATTCTCCATTATTAAAGATATTTTTTGCTTATCTCTCTTGGAAAATTTATTGATTAAGCTTTATACTAATCTTACCAGGAGAGATTTTTATTTTAAAAATGTTTGTAAATAAGGAAAAATGTAGGTAAAATAATAACAATAAAAGCATATAAGCAGAGGGGAAGGTAAAATTGTTATATAAAATAGCTAATATCGTAAGAGGATTAGCGGTAGATATGATAGAAAAAGCTAATTCTGGTCATCCAGGATTACCTCTCGGATGCGCTGAAATTGGGGCAGTATTATTTGGCGAAGTGCTAAAATTTAACCCCTTACAGCCTGACTGGTTAGATCGTGATCGCTTTGTTCTTTCTGCTGGTCATGGTTCAGCCTGGTTATATGCTTTACTCTATCTTTCTGGTTACCATCTATCCCTTGAGGAATTAAAAAGGTTTCGTCAGCTGAATTCAAAAACCCCCGGTCATCCTGAATATCAGCATACTCCGGGAGTAGAAGCCACTACTGGACCTTTAGGACAGGGATTTGCTAATGCAGTAGGGATGGCTTTAGCAGAAAGGATGCTGGCTGCTCGATATAATACTAAAGATTATAAAATTATTGATCATTATACTTATACCCTTTTAGGTGATGGGTGTATGATGGAAGGAATTGTTTCTGAAGCCGCCTCATTAGCTGGACATCTTGGCTTAGAAAAGTTAATTGCCATCTATGATGATAATCAAATCTGTCTTTCTGGTAAGACCAGAGCAACCTTTACTGAATCGGTAGCAGATAGATTTAGGGCATATCATTGGCAGGTGATTAACTCTATTAATGGGCATAATGTTGAAGAACTTAAGGCAGCATTTATTAAAGCCAGAGAATCCATCGGTCGACCTACTCTCATAATTGCCAGAACTCATCTTGGTTATGGAGCTCCTAATAAACAGGATTCTAGCTCCAGTCATGGAGCACCACTGGGCCAAGAAGAGGTAAAAGGTTTGAAAGAGAATATAAGCTTACCGGTGGAGGAAGAATTCTATATTTCTCCAGAAGTAAAAGAGTTTTTTGCAAACAGAAAAAAAGAACTAATTCAACAAAATCAAGAATGGATGAATAGGTTCAATCAGTGGGCAAGAAAATATCCTTATTTTAAGCAAGAGCTTGATCAGGCTTTAGAATTGTCTCTTCCTCCAGATTTAAATCTGGAAGGTTTAGAAATAAAGTCTCCTACGGCTACTAGGGTTTCTTCTTCCCTGGTATTAAATAGTATTGCTGATAAATTATCTTACCTGGTAGGGGGGTCGGCGGATTTAGATCCTTCTACTAAAACCTACCTAAATAAATATCAAGAAGTACAAAAGGATAATTTTAAGGGCAGAAATATTATTTTTGGAGTAAGAGAACATGCTATGGGGGCAATAGTCAATGGTATTGCCTTGCACAGAGGATTTAGGCCATATTGTTCTACCTTTTTAGTTTTTTCTGATTATATGCGACCAGCTATAAGAACAGCAGCTATGATGAAACTACCCGTAATTTTTATTTTCACTCATGATTCAATTTTCGTAGGAGAAGATGGTCCTACCCATCAACCAGTAGAACAACTTGAAGCATTAAGAATTATACCCAATTTGAGAGTCCTGAGACCTGCCGATGAAGAAGAAGTAAAATTGGCCTGGAAGGAGATTTTAGAAGATATTAATCGACCAGTTGCCTTAATCTTATCCCGTCAAAATTTACCTCATTTAGAAAAACACCGAGAGATTAAAGATTTCAGCCGAGGAGGATATATTATTTCCCACCAGGAGAAAGAAACACCTCAGGTAATATTGATAGCTAGTGGTAGTGAAGTTTCGATCGCGGTAAATATAAGTTTAATTTTAAAAGTGAAGGGTATTACCAGTCGGGTAATTTCTGTTCCAGATAGAGAAAAATTTTTTTCTCAAGATAAAGAATATCTGAATAGATTATTAGGCGATGAAGGTATCTTACGGGTGGTAATAGAGACCAGCACCGGGCAGGGATGGTCTCCACTTTTATTTCCTCCTTCTTTATCAGTATTTGTGTCTTCATTTGGTAAAAGCGCTCCTGGTCAACAAGTTGCTGAATACTTTGGTTTTAATCCGAATAAGATTGCTCAGGATATCCTGCAATATTTAATAAAGAGAACTCGGGGATAAATTTTGATCAATGAATAATGGAATAGTTTTCAATATTCAAAGATATTCCCTTCATGATGGTCCAGGGATTCGAACTACCGTTTTTCTTAAAGGCTGTCCCCTTAATTGCTGGTGGTGTCATAATCCGGAGGGGCAAAAAAATAGTTCAGAAATAATTTTTTACGAGGATAGATGTAAAGCTTGCGGTTTATGCATCCTGCATTGCCCCAATAATGCTATTCAAATGATTAATGGGAAACCCATCACCCAACCAGAAGAGTGCAGGCAATGTGGAGAGTGCGCTAAATTTTGCCCCACTCAAGCCCGAGAGTTGATAGGCAAAAAGATGACTGTACAGGAAGTTGTCCAGGAAATAGAAAAAGATATTATCTTTTTTGAAGAATCGGGTGGGGGAGTTACCATCTCGGGAGGGGAACCATTGCAACAACTTGATTTCTTACTTGAACTTTTAGAAGATTGTCATAGAAAGGGTATAAGCACTGCTGTAGATACCTGTGGATATATAACCTGGAATAGATTAGAAAAGATAATTGAGCAGACCGATTTATTTCTTTTTGATTTAAAGTTAATGGATAATAAGAAGCATAAAAAATTTACTGGTGTTTCTAATCAGAATATTTTAGAGAATCTGAAGAAATTATCCTCAATTCATCAAAATATTTATATTCGCTTTCCAATTATTCCCGGAGTAAACGATGATATTAAGAATGTAAGGGAGATGGGAGAGTTTTTATCTACTTTGAGAATAACTCAAATCAATCTCCTCCCTTATCATAATCTAGGGTTGGAGAAATATAAAAAATTAGGGAAGAATTATACTTTAACTATGACCAGACCTCCAGAGGAGGATAAATTATCTACTATTTCCAGGATTTTACAAGAATATAATCTAAAGGTAAAAAGAGAAGGTTAGTATTTTATGAAGGAGAGAATTGCTCAATTACGGGAAGAGAGTTTAAATACCAGACCTTATATTTCTATAGAAAGAGCCCGCTTAATTACTGAAGCGTACAAAAAATATGAAGGGACTGTTTCTTATCCCGTACTTCGTGCCTTAGCTTTTCAGTATTTAATGGAGCATAAAGAAGTTTATATTGGGGAAAGAGAATTGATTGTAGGAGAAAAAGGTGGTAGACCACAAGCTACTCCCACTTATCCTGAATTATGTTGTCATAGTTTAGAAGACCTGGAAATAATCCAGAAGCGGGAGAAAATTTCTTTTCTGGTTAGCCCGGAAGTGAAAAAAATTTATCAGGAAAAAATCATTCCTTACTGGAAAAATAAAGCAATGCGTACTCGTATTTTTCAAGAAATGTCCTCTGAATGGAAAGATTGCTATGAAGCTGGTATCTTTACTGAATTTATGGAACAACGCGCACCTGGCCATACCGTAGCTGATGAAAAGATTTATCATAAAGGATTTTCCGGTTTTATTCAGGATATAGAAAAAGCGCTCAATACTCTGGATTATTATCAGGATCCCGAGGCTTATGATAAAAAAGAAGAATTAAAAGCTATGTTGATTTGTGCAAAAGCAATTATTAATTTAGCTAAGCGATATGCTGAAACAGCCCGATTGATGGCAGAGACAGAAAATAATTTTCAGAGAAAACAAGAATTACAAGAGATTGCCCGCATCTGTTCTTATGTTCCAGAAAATCCTCCTCGTAATTTTTGGGAAGCTCTGCAAATGTACTGGTTCGTCCATATAGGCGTCATTTCTGAGCTAAACACCTGGGATTCTTTTAATCCTGGAAGACTAGATCAACATCTCTATCCCTTTTACCAAAGAGGATTAAAAGAAGGGACTCTTACTCCTGAGCTGGCTAAGGAACTTTTAGAATGTTTCTGGATTAAGTTTAATAATCAACCTGCTCCGCCTAAAGTAGGAATTACTTTAGCTGAAAGTGGGACCTATACCGATTTTGCCAATATTAATCACGGTGGTTTAAAGGCTGATGGCTCTGACGGAGTTAACGATTTAACCTATCTAATGCTGGAGGTTGTAGATGAGATGAGGTTATTGCAACCCAGCACCAATGTTCAATTAAGTAAAAAGAACCCCGATAAATTTTTGAGAAGGGCTTGCGAAATAATTAAAAAAGGTTGGGGTCAACCTTCTGTATTCAATGCTGATGAGGTCATTGAAGAGATGTTAAGACAGGGCAAATCCATTGAAGATGCCCGCTGTGGTGGTACTAGTGGTTGTGTGGAGACTGGTGCTTTTGGTAAAGAGAGTTATATTTTGACTGGTTATTTTAATTTGGTAAAGGTTCTGGAAATAACTTTACATAATGGGACTGACCCTCGCACCGGGGGAAAGATAGGATTAGAAACTGGGGAATTGAACCATTTTAATTCTTTTGAAGAATTATTTCTTGCCTATCAAAAACAACTTCATCATTTTATTGATATTAAAATAAAAGGAAATAATATTATTGAGAGATTATATGCTACTTATATGCCTGCTCCTTTTCTTTCTATTATTATCAGTGATTGTATTACCAAAGGTAAGGATTATAATGCCGGAGGTGCCCGTTATAATACTGATTATATTCAGGGAGTAGGAATAGGTACTATTACTGATTGTCTATCAGCTATTAAATATCATATTTTTGAGCAACAAAATTTGGATTGGAAAAAATTTAAAGAAGCTTTAGCTGATAATTTTGCTGGATATGAAGAAATCAGGCAGATGTTTCTAAACAAAACGCCAAAATATGGCAATGATGATGATTATGCTGATGAGATTATGAAAATAGTTTTTGAGGCTTTTTATCAAGAGGTGAATGGGAGAAAGAATACCAAAGGAGGAGTATATAGAATTAATATGCTTCCTACCACCTGCCACATCTATTTTGGTTCAGTAGTAGGAGCAACACCCGATGGAAGAAAGGCAGGGGAGCCCCTTTCAGAGGGTATCTCGCCAGTACAAGGAGCAGACCGCTCAGGACCAACTGCAGTTATTAAATCAGCTGCCAAAATGGATCATGTCAAAACTGGGGGTACTCTTTTAAATCAGAAATTTACCCCTCAATTACTAGAAGATGAGGCAGGTATTAGAGCCTTAATGCACCTAATTAGAAGTTATTTTCGTCTTAATGGACATCATATACAATTTAACGTGGTGAGCGCAGATACTTTAAGGGCTGCTCAGAAGGAGCCAGAAAAATACCGCAACCTTATTGTACGAGTTGCTGGTTATAGTGATTATTTTAATAATCTTAGTAAAACATTACAAGACGAGATCATCAGTCGAACTGAACATAAATCTTATTGAAATAAGTTAAGAATATATAAGTTCTTGATTTTATGATTTTTTAAAAAAAAAAGGTAAGATTAATGATTTTTGATCCTTTCTTTTTTCCTTATCCTTCACGACGAAGAGTAGTTTATGCAGGAAATGGTATGGTAGCGACCTCTCAATATCTAGCCGCCCAAGCAGGCTTGGATATTTTGAAAAAAGGTGGAAATGCTATAGATGCAGCCGTTGCCACTGCTGCCTGTCTTACTGTCGTAGAACCAACTTCTAACGGAATTGGTGGAGATGCTTTTGCCATAATCTGGCATCAAGGAAAACTTTATGGTTTGAATGCCAGTGGACCAGCACCTAAAAGTATTTCCTGGCAATTAGTGAGGGAGCTGGGATATAGAGAAATGCCTAAGTTGGGCTGGCTTCCAGTTACTGTACCTGGTACACCGTCAGCCTGGGCTACCCTTCATCGTACCTTTGGAAGTATATCTTTTTCAGAGATTCTAAAACCGGCTATTAATTACGCAGAAAGGGGTTTTCCGGTTTCTTCTGTGGTAAGCAGACAATGGGAAATAGCCTTTAAAAGATATGCTGCTAGTAAAGATGAATCTCTACAATCTTGGTTTTCCACTTTTGCTCCTTTTAGAAAGGTTCCTGAACCAGGAGAAATATGGAAATTACCTCAGCAAGCCGAAACTTTGCAATTGATTGCCGATTCTCGAGCAGAAGCCTTTTATAGGGGTGCATTAGCTGAAAAGATAGCTTCTTTTTCCCAGAAAAATGGTGGATATTTAAAGAGAGAAGATTTGGATGAATATTCACCTGAATGGGTAGAACCTATCAAGATTAATTATCGAGGTTATGATCTCTGGGAGATTCCACCCAATGGGCAGGGTCTAATCACTCTTATGGCTTTAAATATTTTAAATGGTTTTAAATTTTTATCTAAAGATGATCCGCAAACTTATCATCTTCAAATTGAAGCAATGAAACTGGCTTTCTCAGTTGGAAAAGAGGTTATTACCGATCCAAAAGAAATGAGGGTAAGAGTTGAAGAATTACTTACTCCCAATTATGCAGAAAAACAAAGAAGATTGATTGGAGAGGAAGCTTTTAGCCCATCTTCTACTAAGCCTCTCCAGGGAGGAACGGTCTACCTGGCTACTGCGGATAATCAGGGGAATGTGGTATCCTACATCCAGAGCAATTACACTGGCTTTGGTTCGGGTATAGTTATACCAGGGACTGGTATTGCCCTCCAGAATAGAGGCAACACCTTTTCTTTAAATCCTCAGGATGCCAATTGTTTAAAACCAGGAAAGAAGACCTACCACACTATTATTCCTGGCTTTTTAACTAGAGAGAAGGAGGTAGCAGCTTTTGGGGTAATGGGGGCATATATGCAACCCCAGGGTCAACTTCAAGTAATTTCTAATATTCTGGATTTTAAATTAAATCCTCAAGCAGCTCTCGATGCCCCTCGCTGGCAGTGGATAGAAGAGAAAAAAGTAAAAGTAGAACAACTTTTTCCCCATTTCATGGCGGAAAGACTGGTTAGAAAAGGACACCAAATTGAGATGGAATTGAGCTCTGCTAGTTTTGGTAAAGGTCAGATTATCTGGAGAGATTCCCAGGGAGTATTGCTGGGAGCTACTGACCCACGAGCAGATGGGATGGTAGCCGCCTGGTAAGGAGAAATAACCAGATAGGTGGCTTAAAATAATTTATAATTGAGGTGATCGATAATGGGATATAATGAATTAAAAAAGTTGAAAGCTACTGTACTTTGTGAAAATAGTGTCTTCTTTAATACAGGTGCTATCGCTGAGCATGGGTGGTCTGTTTATCTGGAAACTGAGCAGGGAAATTTTCTTTTTGATACCGGGCAGGGTCTTGCTATAGTGAATAATGCTCATTACTTACATAAAGATTTATCTAAGATTAAAGGGATAATACTTAGCCATCATCATCTTGACCATACCGGGGGTTTGTTAAAAGTTCTTGACTACACCGGAAAAGTTAAAGTCTTTGCTCATCCTGATATCTTTAAAAATAGTTACAATATTCGTCGGGGACTAGAAAATAATATTGGTATTCCTTTTCGACGGGAAGTATTAGAAGGTAAAGGAGCAGAATTCGTATTTAATACCCAATTTACCGAGATTGCACCGGGGTTGATGTTAAGTGGAGAAATTCCTCGTAAAACCCCATATGAAAAAGGAGACCCTGATTTAGTGGTAAAGACCGAGCAAGGATATCAGCAGGATCTGTTAATAGATGATCAAACTTTGATTGCCAATACCAAAAAAGGTTTGGTAGTTATCTTGGGTTGTTCGCATTCCGGGATTATCAATATTCTTAATTATGTTATTGAAAAAACTGGTCAATCTCATATTTATGCCCTTTTTGGCGGTACTCATCTTGGTCCAGTAAGTGAGAGAAATAGAATAGAGAGTTTAAAGGCTTTAAAAGAATTTGATATTGAGAAAATTGGAACTTCTCATTGTACGGGACTGGAAACCTCTATGCGCTTATCTTTAGAATTTGGTAAGCGCTTCTTTTTCTGCAATGTGGGAACAGTAGTGAGAATATAATTGATTATAGCCTAACTTTAAATGTTTAATTGGTTTAAGATAAATTTATCTATAACTTGACAGGAGTGATATAATTAAAAAAATAAGAAAAAAACTAGGCGTGAGAAAATAAGTATATTTTTCCATAGAACAGAAATCCGAAGGAGATGAGAATCGGACTCTGGAAAATATACTAAATGGGCTCATAAGTTTCGTTCCGAAAGGGAATTAACCTGAGTAGGTTTTGACGGATTTCCTCCGTTAGCAGGAAAGGGTATCGGTATATTTTTGTATACTTGTACTTTTATAAGTGGAAACAAATAAAAAATGTATATTTGTTTCAATGAGAGTGGCACCACGAAAAAGTTAACCTTTCGTCTCTTGGCGAAGGGTTTTTTATTTTTTATTTGTTTTAACTCAACCGAACCTAAATGAGAGATTGTTTTCTTATGATAGGATTAAAAACAGTCTAAAAAAGGGTGGCAACACGAAAGGCTTTTCGTCCCTTGCGATTTTTATAGGGATGAAAAGCCTTTTTTATTTAACAAAAAATAGAAAAGCTGCTAATCGATAACAATTAAATAGATTATACTCGAGAAAAAATAAAAATAAGAAAGGAGGATAATTAATAATGAAAAAAATATTTTTCACAATATTTACGAAAGGATGGTCCCCCACTAGGGGGAGTAATTAATTATAATTAATAAATGAAAAGAAGTATTTATTACGATAAATAAATGAAAAGAGAGGAGATTATTATGGAAAATATAAAATATATCTTAGATGAAAAGGAAATGCCCCAATATTGGTACAATATTTTAGCTGATTTACCTGAACCTTTACCTCCAGCATTACATCCAGGGACTAAAGAACCTCTTAAACCAGAGGATTTAGCCCCTTTATTCCCAATGGAACTGATCAAACAGGAAGTGAGTACAGAAAGATATATTGAAATTCCAGAAGAAATAAGAGAGATATATCGTTTATGGAGACCAACTACACTTTACCGAGCAATTAATCTGGAAAAAGCACTTAAGACTCCAGCTAAGATATATTATAAATATGAAGGTAGTAGTCCACCCGGAAGTCATAAACCTAATACAGCTGTCGCTCAAGCTTATTATAATAAAAAAGAAGGAATAAAACGGATTATTACTGAAACCGGCGCAGGACAATGGGGGAGTGCCCTGGCTTTTGCGGGAGCCTGTTTTGATCTTGAAATAAAGGTATATATGGTGAGAGTAAGTTATGATCAGAAACCTTATCGTCGGGTAATGATGCAGGTATGGGGTGCTGAATGTATACCGAGTCCATCAGATCAGACTGAATCTGGTCGAGCAATATTAGCAAGAGAACCCGATTGTCCAGGTAGCTTAGGTTTAGCTATTAGTGAAGCAGTTGAAGAGGCAGTAAGTAGAGAGGATACCCATTACTCTCTGGGTAGTGTACTTAACCATGTATTATTGCACCAAACAGTAATTGGTTTAGAAGCTAAGAAAGCCCTGGAAAAAATTGATCAATACCCAGATATTATTGTTGGATGTGTAGGAGGGGGTTCAAATTTTGCAGGAATGTTTTTACCTTTCCTAAAAGATAAGATTGAAGGTAGACATCCTGATCTGAAAATTATTAATGTTGAACCAGCTAGTTGTCCAACCTTAACTAGAGGACCCTATTGTTATGATTTTGGTGATGAGGCGGGGTTAACCCCTTTATTAAAGATGTATACCTTAGGACATGGTTTTATCCCTCCCCCGGTTCATGCTGGTGGATTACGCTACCATGGTATGGCACCTATTATTTGCCATCTTTTAAGGTTAGGTTTAGTAGAGGCTAGAACTGTTCACCAATTAGAGACTTTTCAAGCTGGTATCGATTTTGCTCGTTGTGAAGGGATTATCAGTGCACCAGAATCAAATCATGCTATTCGGGTAGCTATTGATGAAGCTATCAAATGTAGAGAGTCAGGAGAAGAAAAAACTATTCTTTTCAATCTTAGTGGGCATGGTCATGTGGATATGGCAGCTTATCAAGCCTTCTTTGCTGGTAAGCTAAAGAATTACAGGTATCCCCAGAAAAAGATTGAAGAAGCATTACATAATTTACCAAAGTTATAAAGATTAAGCCACCTGTATATACAGGTGGCTTATAAATTATTTATTTAAATAGGATTTCATAGTAGTGGTAGAAAAGGTTCTTGTTAGAGAATGAATTAAAGCACAGATTTATCTTGGGGAAAAATAAGTAGAGATAGTTTTCTTTCTATCCGAAATGGACTTAATCAGATATGAAAGAGGGTATGATTTGACAATAATTCAGTGAAAACTTATAATAATGATAACAACAAAACTATTCTATATTGGATAAATATTAAGGGGATAGTAGGTGAGATTTTTTTCCAGAGAGCTGATGGACAGTGCAAATCAGTAAAAAAATTTTACCCAATTCCACCCCTTTTAATTTCTGGAGAAGTGATTAACCAGAAACGTTTAGGTAGCGTTAAAGATTACCCAACCAAGAATAGAATATTTTAAAATATTCAATTAAAATAGGGTGGCACCACGTGAATAAACTCTCGTCCCTAATAGTAGATAAATTTTACTAATTGGCGAGAGTTTTTTGTTTCTATCTAGGAGAGAAAGATGAAAAACTTCGAAATTATTGAACATACTGCTGATATTGGAATAATAGCTTACGGTAAGACTAAAGAAGAGGTATTTGTAAATTCAGCAAAAGGTATGTTTTATATTCTTACTGAGGAGGAAGAAACGTGCAAAAATAAATCTTCCTACCAATTTAAACTCAGCGCAGATACTCTCGAAGATTTGTTGATATCTTGGTTGAGCGAGCTTCTCTATCTTTTTGAAACTAAATTGGTGATTTTGAATAAATTTGTTCTTGAAGAATTTTCTGATTATAATCTTATTGCCAGGGTATATGGAGAAAATATTGGTCATAATAATAAGAAAATAAAAAGAGAAATTAAAGCAGTCACCTATCATTACTTGGAATTTAAAAAAGATGAAGTAAGCAAACTATGGAGAGCCAGGGTAATTTTTGATATTTAATTTACTGTTGAAAAATAATAAGTGATTGGTAATAAGTAAAGGAGGGGAAGGAAATGAAACAATCTTGGGATGGACCTCTAAATAAATTAGACGATTATCGTTGGGAAATTCCTAAAAACTATCTTTCCGGAATGAGAGTCCCTGGACTTATTTATGCTTCTTCGAAATTATTAGAACAAATACGAGAAGACCAGGCCCCAGAGCAGGTAGCTAATGTGGCTTTTCTTCCGGGGATTGTAGGGCACTCACTGGCTATGCCTGATATTCATTGGGGATATGGTTTTGCGATTGGCGGAGTAGCTGCTACCAATCTGAATAATGGAGTTATCTCCCCTGGGGGAGTAGGCTTCGATATAAATTGTGGAGTGCGATTAATGAGAACTAATTTGACTTATAAGGAAGTAAAATCCAAGATTGAATTTCTAGTAAATGAGCTATTCAGGACCATTCCCTCTGGAGTAGGTTCAAAAGGGAGAATAAGAATAAGTTATAATGAGATGAGAAAAGTATTAAAGGAAGGCTCTAAATGGGCTATAGAAAATGGTTATGGTTGGGAAGAAGATTCTTTGTTTACGGAAGAGGAAGGATGTATGAAGGAGGCTGATCCTGTTCTGGTTAGTGATCATGCCCTGGAAAGAGGAAAACCTCAATTGGGTACCCTTGGTTCGGGTAATCATTTTCTGGAGATTCAGGTGGTTGATGAGATATACGATAAAGAGGTGGCCAGGAAGTTAGGATTAGAAAAAGATCAAATTACAGTGATGATTCATTCTGGTTCAAGAGGTTTGGGACATCAGGTATGCTCTGACTATCTGGTTACTATGCAGAAGGCAGTAAATAAGTATGGTATTCATTTACCTGATCGACAGTTAGCTTGTGCGCCTATAGATTCTCCGGAGGGTAAAAATTATTATGCTGCAATGTGTTGTGCAGCAAATTATGCCTGGGCCAATAGACAATGCATTATGCACTGGACTAGAGAAGTATTGGCCAGGGTTTTTCAATCTACTCCTGAACAATTAGGTTTGAAGTTAATTTACGATGTAGCCCATAATATTGCCAAAATAGAAGAGTTTAATCAAGAAGGAAGAAAAGTAAAATTATGTGTACACCGAAAAGGAGCTACTCGTGCCTTTCCTCCTTTTCACCCGGATATTCCGGTAGATTATCAAGAGATAGGTCAACCGGTGCTAATTCCGGGAGATATGGGTCGTTTTTCCTATTGTCTGGTAGGAACTGAGCTAGCCATTAAAGAGACTTTCGGCTCAACCTGTCACGGAGCAGGGAGGATAAAAAGCAGGACTTCAGCGAAAAAGGTTGTAGGAGGAAGAGATATCCAGAAGGAATTAAGAGATAAAGGTATAATTGTGAAGGCAGAAAGCAGAGGGACCTTAGCAGAAGAAATGTCTGAAGCCTATAAAGATGTGAGTGAAGTAGTTGAAGTGATGCACCAGAGCGGGATATCTAAGAAGGTAGTACGAATGAGACCACTGGGAGTTATAAAGGGATAAAAATTTAGTTAGTTTGCGAACTAAACAGTAATGAGTAATAAGTAATTACTAATAAGTAGTAAAAAAGCGATTAAGAATAGAGAGAAAGTAGTTAGTATTATGAGCAAGGAAATAAGAAATCATAGAGATTTGGAAGTTTGGAAGAAAAGTATGGGTTTGTTCGGTAATATTTACAAAATTACTGAAGTTTTGCCAACAAAAAACTTATAGTTTAACGAATCAAATAAGAAGATGAGCAGTATCTGTCCCTTCAAATATTGCTGAAGGTGCTGCCAAAAATTGCAAAAAAGAATTTATTCAATTTTTATATCTAGCTTTAGGATCATTATCTGAACTTGAGACAAAAATTATTATTGCACACAGACTAAAATATTTGAATAACTTAAATATTTTATTAGAAAGCTTTAAATTTATAGGAAAATTAATAAATGGATTAATATGTTATATAAAAAATAATTTAAAATTATAATTTTTCTTATTACTAACTACTCATCTTACTCATTACTATACTTTAAAAGAAGGAGAAAAAATATGTTAGATTTAAAATTTATTCGTTCTAATCCGGAAAAAGTAAAAGAGGCTTTAAATAAAAGAAGAGAAAAGATTAATTTAGAGGAAGTTTTACAGATAGATCAAGAAAGAAGAGAGTTAATTGTGGAAGCGGGTAATTTGAAGGAAACTAGAAACAAGGTAAGCGAAGAGATTGGAAGATTAAAAAAAGAAAAAAAAGATGCCCAGGAAAAGATTTTAGCGATGAGAGAGGTGTCCGATAAAATTAAAGAACTGGATAATCAGATAAAAGAAGTAGAAGAAAAAATTAATCAAATTTTACTGGGAATACCTAATCTGCCTCACGAAAGTGTACCGGTAGGAGAAGATGAGACAGGCAATAAAGAAGTTAGAAAATGGGGTAATCCAAGAGAATTCGATTTTACTCCTTTGCCACATTGGGACCTTGGAGAGGCTCTGGATATCCTGGATTTCGAAAGAGGGGCTAAGGTTGCCTCTGCTCGTTTTACTGTTTTAAAAGGAATGGGTGCTAGATTAGAAAGAGCTATCATTAATTTTATGCTAGATTTACATACCAAAGAACATAATTATAAAGAGATCTTTCCTCCCTTTTTAGTAAATGTAGCTACTATGACTGGTACCGGTCAGTTACCCAAATTTGAAGGTGATTTATTTAAATGTGAAAATGAGCTCTATCTGGTGCCTACCGCAGAAGTACCATTGACCAATTTACATCAACAGGAAATTTTAAAGGAAGAGGAATTGCCCCTTTATTATACTGCTTATACTGCCTGTTTTCGTAAGGAAGCTGGTTCTTATGGGCAGGATGTGCGAGGCTTGATCAGGCAACATCAATTTAATAAAGTAGAGCTGGTAAAGATTTGTCGACCTGAAGACTCCTATCAGGAACTAGAAACTCTCACTCAAAACGCTGAGGAAGTCTTAAAAAGATTAGAATTACCCTATCGAGTAATAGTACTTTGTACTGGAGATATGGGGTTTTCTTCTGCTAAGACCTATGATATTGAAGTATGGCTACCAGCTCAAGGAAGATACAGAGAGATTTCTTCCTGTAGTAATTGTGAAGATTTTCAAGCTAGAAGAGCGATGATCAGGTATCGTTCAAAAGATAAAGAAAAAGTAAATTTTGTGCATACTTTAAATGGCTCTGGTCTGGCAGTAGGCAGGACTTTAGTGGCTATATTAGAAAATTATCAAGAGAAAGATGGAAGTGTGCTTATTCCTGATGCCCTTCGTCCTTATATGGGAGGAATTGAAAAGATAACTCGCTAACTCAGAATCGTAAACCGAGCGTTTTACCTATCTACATAAGTGTAAGGATTTGATTTATCGAACCTGCTAAAAAAATACCAACGGACCAAAATAGATAAATCTGCCTTAGACTGATAAGAAAATTTTTTTATTTGTATTCCCTCGATCTTTGAGGGTTAAGATAGAGTAAGGGTAATGATTTCTACTTGACCAATTAGATATTGAGATGTTATTCTTTATAGGTAAATATTATCATATTTCGGGAGGGGTGGCAGAGCGGCCGAATGCACCGGTCTTGAAAACCGGCGATACGTAAGTATCCGTGGGTTCAAATCCCACCCCCTCCGCCAAAATTATAGTACTTCATCTTTATGGCTAATTACAAAACTTAAATAGGTTTAAAAATTGTATAATTTAGAATATTAAATTATCTGAAAACGGTTTGTTTTTATTTTTTAATTGAAAAATAAGTTTTTGTTGACAGAGATTAAATTTTATGGTAGAAATAAAGAAATAAAAATTTGTGAAGGATGTAAAAAGATGCTAAGGAAACAGAGCCAAGAAATGAATTACTATTTTAACTTCTATTATTATTTCTATTTTATTGGCGATGTTTATGCCTTAGTATCATAATCTAATCGCCTAAAACGAGATACCATAGGCATAAACATCAAAGATGCCTATGGTATCTTTATATATAAACATATAAAGGACTATAGGTTTTTATATACCTATAGTCCTTTTTTTTATAACTGTCGGGTACGAGTAATAATAAAATCAAAAAAGAGGTGAGAAATATGCTGGTAAGGGGAATAAGGGGAGCGATTACTGTAGATGCAAATAATAAAGAAAGCATTCTATCCGGAGCCAAGGAATTATTGTTAACTTTACAAAAAGAAAATGATTTTAATCCTACCGATATAGTTAGTATCTTTTTTAGTGTAACTCCCGATTTAAATGCTGCTTTTCCTGCCGCTGCTGCCCGAGAATTGGGCTGGGATAAAGTTCCTCTTTTTGATCTGCAAGAAATTCCGGTACCAAAAAGTTTAGCCAGGTGTATTCGAATATTAATCCAGATTAACTGTTATAAAAGTCAGGAAGAAATAAAACATTGTTATCTTAAAGGGGCAGAAATATTAAGAAAAGATCTTATAAAGAAATAATTTTAATTTTAAGGAGGGTGATTTTTTAATGATTATTGTAATGAATGGAAAAACTAGTGAAGAACATATACAAAAGGTAATTCAAAAATTAAACGAAATGGGGCATCAAGTCGATATTTCCAGAGGAGAGAGAAGGATTGTTCTGGGAGTAATAGGAAACGCAAAAAATCTAAATACTGTCCCTTTTTACGCTTTTGATGGGGTAGAAGAAGTGGTCCCCATTGAAAAACCTTATAAATTAGCCAGTAGAGAATATAAGAGTACAGCTACCAAAATTAAAGTGAAGGATGTAGTCATTGGAGGAAAAGAAATAGTTGTTATAGCTGGTCCTTGTGCAGTAGAGAGCCAGGAGCAGATTTTACAGATAGCCAAATTAGTAAAAAAGGCTGGGGCAAAAATACTAAGAGGCGGGGCTTTTAAACCGAGAACTTCTCCCTATAGTTTTCAGGGGTTGGAAGAAGAAGGGTTAAAATTTCTAGCTCAAGCTCGAGAGGAAACAGGTCTATTAATTGTAACCGAGGTAATGTCTGCTAGCCAGATAGAGTTAGTCTATGAATATACAGATATATTTCAGGTAGGAGCTCGCAATATGCAGAACTTTATATTGCTGAAGGAGTTGGGTAAAGTAGATAAACCAGTACTGCTCAAAAGAGGTATGTCAGCTACTATAGAAGAGTTATTATTATCTGCAGAATATATCTTATCTCACGGAAACAAGCAAGTTATCTTGTGTGAAAGAGGAATTCGGACTTTTGAAAATTATACCCGCAATACTCTGGATTTAAGCGCGGTTCCTGTAATAAAACAATTGAGCCATCTTCCAGTAATTGTTGACCCCAGTCATGGTACCGGAAGACAGGAGTTAGTTACTCCTATGTCTAGGGCTGCTGTGGCGGCTGGTGCTGATGGTCTTATTATTGAAGTCCATCCCAACCCTCAGGAATCTGTCAGTGATGGGGCGCAAACCATTGATTTTAATCATTTCAGAGAACTCGTCTCAAATATAAGGCTAGTAGCCCAGGCTATTGGTAGAGAGGTAAATTAAAGATATTATTTTGCAGAAAGGAATCACTTAATTGAAGGCGATTATCCAAGGAATTAGAGGGAAAATAATTAAAGGAATAATTAAAGTTCCAGGAGATAAATCAATCACTCATAGAGCTATCATTCTTGGCTCTATTGCCGAAGGAGAGACTAGGATTCAAAATTATTTGGATGGTTTAGATTGTAATAGTACTATAACCTGCATGCAATCTCTGGGTGTTCAGATTGAAAAAGCAGATCACCATCTTTTGGTTATTAAAGGAAGAGGATTAAATAGCTTACAGTCTCCCGCTGATATTCTTCAGGTAGGGAATTCTGGAACCACGATCAGGTTATTAGCTGGGTTGTTATCCGGTCAAAATTTTAATACCATTCTTGATGGCGATGATTCTATAAGGAAGAGACCAATGAATAGAATTATAGTACCATTATCATTAATGCACGCCCAGATTAAAGGTGTAAATCAGAGTGATTTTGCTCCCTTAAAGATCATAGGTAGAACATTAGTCGGAATAAATTATACTTTGCCAGTAGCTAGTGCTCAGGTTAAGTCAGCTATTCT
Source organism: Candidatus Atribacteria bacterium UBA6251 (assembly GCA_002441285.1). GTDB lineage: Bacteria > Atribacterota > Phoenicimicrobiia > Phoenicimicrobiales > Phoenicimicrobiaceae > UBA6251. The sequence goes on from DJVR01000041.1 coordinate 35,030, forward strand.
TTTAGCTGGTCTTAATGCCCGGGGTAATACTGTGATTTTTGAGCCTGAAATTACCAGGGATCATACCGAAAGAATGTTAAAATTAATGGGTGCTAATATTAAGATTCTTCCTAACCAAAAGATAATTTTAAAGCCAGGGGAAAGCTTGACGGGGGTTTTAGTAGATATTCCAGGAGATATTTCCTCTGCTGCTTATTTTTTAGCTTTAGTTGCTGCCCGAAAGAATTCAGAAATAGTGATTAAAAATACCGGTATTAATCCTACCCGTACCGGTTTTTTGGAGGCTATAAAAGATATGGGAGCAAATGTTAGACTATTAAATAGAGAAGATATCTCCAATGAACCTAGAGCTGACATTAAAATTAATGGAGCGCCATTAAAAGGGATAGTCATTGATAAAAAGATTATTCCCAGAATTATTGATGAATTGCCTTTATTGGCAGTTATTGCTACTCAAGCTCAAGGGAAAACAGTAATTAAGGATGCCAGAGAGTTAAGAATAAAGGAAACAGATAGAATAAAAAATATTGTTCAGGGACTTTCTAGAATGGGGGCAAACATTTATGAAAAAGAAGATGGGTTGGAAGTAATCGGGCCTACACAATTGAAAGGCGAGGAAGTGGAAAGCTTTTTTGATCATCGTATTGCTATGTCTTTAGCTATTGCTGCTTCTTATGCTACTGGTCAAACAATAATAAACCAGAGTGAGTGTATGGATATTTCTTATCCTGATTTTTTGAAAAACTTTTTTAGATTAATAAATGAATAATTAATATTAAGTTTGGAGCTATGCTTTATGGTTATGAAAGAGAAAATTAATTTAACCGGATTGCTAGGGGAACACTTAGAGAAAAGTATTTCACCATTTATTCATCAATGCTTAATTGAATATTATGACTTAAATTATCTTTATTTACCTTTCTCTATTACCAGTAATGAATTAAACATTGCCCTGAAAGCTATAAAGGCATTTAAAATCAAGGGGATGAATATTACTATACCTTTTAAGGAACAGTCTCTAAAATTTATGGATGGAATAGATCAAGCAGTGGTAAAAATAGGTGCCCTTAATACCGTAGTTTTTAAAGATAATAAACTATATGGTTATAATACAGATTGGTTTGGTTTTTTAAAACCGCTTCAAAATAAGTTAAATTTTAGTTTTACTGGTAAAAAACTACTTATTCTTGGAGCTGGTGGTGCTGCAAGGGCAGTTATTTACGCAGCATTAAATGATCATTGTTCAGAGATATCTATATTTAATCGAAACTATGAACGAGCCAGCAAGCTGAAAAAAAACTTCCAGGATTTATACCCTGGTTGTAAGATCGAAATATTTTCCTATTCTAAGCATGATTTACAAAGAGAGATTAAAGATACAGATTTATTGGTGAATACTACCCCATTGGGCAGTTGGTACTATCCGAATATCAATCCTGTACCAGATTTGATCAACTTTCCTTCTAAAACTATAATTTATGACCTGATTTATTATCCAGAAAAGACCCCCTTATTAAATAAAGCAGAGGAAAGCGGTAATCTTTTTTTGAATGGTAAACCAATGTTGGTTTACCAGGCAGTGGAAAGTTTTTATTTATGGACAGGTATAAAACCAGATCAAAAATTAATAACTAAGATTTTAGATAAAATTTAAATCAAGATCTACTTTTATTTTTGAGGTGATAAAATGTTACGTTTTATTGATGCAGGTGAATCACACGGTAAATTTCTAATGGGAATTATTGAAGGCTTACCGGAAGGCTTAGTTGTGGATTTAGAGCAAATCAATTTTGACTTAAAACGTAGACAGGGGGGGTATGGTCGAGGATTGAGAATGAATATTGAGCAGGATGCCGTAGATATTATCTCCGGGCTAATTAACGGTAAAACAATAGGTAGTCCTTTAGGGTTGTTAATTAGGAATAAAGATTTCAAAAATAAAACGATTACAAACCAGGAAGAAAAGGGAAATTTTAATATCCCCCGCCCAGGGCATGCAGATCTTGCCGGAGTATTGAAATATGGTCTGGATGACTATCAGGCTATTCTGGAGAGAGCTAGTGCTCGTAAGACTGCTATGAGAGTAGCCATAGGTTCGATAACAAAACAATTATTAGAATATTTTTCCATCTATTCCTATAGCCATGTGATCCGCATTGGTACTGTTTCAGTTAAAGATAGTGCTCTTATTCAAGAAGAAGAAAAAGGTTTCACTTATATTAAAGAAAAGATTAATCAATCAAAGGTGTATTGTTTAGAGGCAGAAACTTCAGAAAGGATGTGCGAAGAGATAGATAAAGCAAAAAAAGATGGAGATACCTTGGGTGGAATCTTCGAAGTGGTAATTGGTAATGTCCCGATTGGGTTAGGCAGTCATGTTTTTTGGGATCGAAGAATGGATACACGTATTGCTGGGGCTATGATGAGTATTCCTAGTATTAAAGCGGTAGAAATTGGAGAGGGAATAAAAAGCGCTGAAAGTAGAGGCTCTTTAGCGCAAGATTCAATTTATTATCAAAAAATATCTTCTACAAAAAATAGTAATAAATCTAGTTTTTATCGTAAAAAGAATTGGGCAGGAGGGATAGAAGGGGGGATAACCAATGGAGAAGAGATAATTGTGAGGGCTTATGTAAAGCCTATCCCCACTCTGTTAAAGCCGCTTTCTTCTATAGATTTAAAGAGTAAAGAAAATTCTTTAGCTAATTATCAAAGATCTGATTGTTGTGTGGTTCCGGCTGCTAGCGTGGTAGGGGAATCGGTAGTTAATTGGGAAATTGCAAAGGCTTTTTTGGAAAAATTTTCTGGAGATTCTCTCCCAGAAATTGCCGAAAATTTCCGTAACTATCAAGAGAGGATCAGAAAATGGTAGAAAAAAATATCTTTATAACCGGTTTTATGGGAACGGGAAAGAGTGCTGTGGGTGAATGTTTGGCTCGGAAAACTGGAAAAATCTTTTTAGATATGGATAAGGTTATAGAATCTCAAGAAGGTAATTCTATAAAAGAAATTTTTGCTACTAAAGGGGAAAATTATTTTCGGATTTTAGAAACCAGGATCTTAAAAGAAATAAGCTCGCGACAGGGCATAATAGTAGCTACTGGAGGAGGTGCTCTCCTTTCTGAGGAAAATTATCAATTAGCATGTAATTGCGGTAGTATAGTCCTTTTATGGGCGACACCAGAAGCAATTTTAGAAAGGCTGAAAAAAGAAAAAGATATTCGTCCCTTACTTTCCGGAAGCGATAGATTGGAGAAAATAAAGATTTTGCTACAACAAAGAAAAGAAAAGTATAATCGCATAAAATGTCAGATAGAAACGACTAATTTATCTATAGAACAAGTAGCAGATGCAATAATAGAACTATTTCAGCTTAAAGAGGGAATTAAATAATGGAAAATATGGATCTACTCTTTGAACGAAAATATCCCGTTAAAATAATGATGGGTAAAGGAATATTAAATAAGGTTAAAACCCATCTAATCCCTTTTTTATCTGAGCCCAGGTTAGTGATAATTACCAATCCCCTACTGAAAAAGCTTTACGCTAATAATTTGACTGTAGAATTAACTAAATATAATATAGAGGTTCATACTATATTAGTAGCGGATGGCGAAAAAACAAAAAGTTTAAATACAACCAAAAAGATATTTGATAGTTTAACAGAATGGAAAGTAAATCGTTCTACTACCTTAATTACTCTAGGAGGTGGGGTGATTGGAGATTTAGGAGGTTTTATAGCTGCCACCTTTATGAGAGGGCTTCCTTTAATTCATATTCCTACCACTCTTTTAGCTCAGATTGATAGTAGTATAGGAGGGAAAGTCGCCCTAAATCATGCTAATGCAAAGAATATTATAGGAAGCTTTTATCATCCAAGAATTATTTTAACTGACTCCCAGGTATTACAAAGTCTGCCTATCCGACAATTGAAGAATGGATTAGTTGAAGCTATTAAGATTGCTATTGTCAGCAGTTCTTATTTTTTCGGTTGGTTAGAGAATAATATTGAACTTATCCTGAAAAAAGATGAAGAAGGATTAGATTTCCTGATAAAAAAGGCAGTTCAGTTAAAAATTGATCTTATTCTGAATGACCCTTGGGAAAATAATACAAATAATCAAAGAAAATATTTAAACCTGGGTCATACTATTGGCCATGCATGGGAGGTAATTGGAGGCTATAACCGTATATCTCATGGGGAAGCAATTGCCTTGGGGATCTTGATGGAAACTAAAATAGCATATGATCTGGGGATTTGTTCAGAGGAATTTCAGCAGAGGGTAAAAAAGATATTTTCGTTATTATTTAATTCTTTACCTTCCCAATCATTTTTTTCTTTTTTGTTTCAATCTATTCGGGAGGGTAAAAGGATAGAAAATAGAAAGATTAATTTTGATACATTCTGGGATATTTTAACTTTAGATAAAAAAAATAGTGAAGGGAAAGTAACCTTTATTTTACCCGAGAAGCTGGGTAGAGTTTGCTTAATTGATTATCTTTCCAGGGAAGAGATAAAGAAGTTTTTAAAAGATTTTATTTTACCCTGATTGTTTTCTAAAAAGGAGGTGATAATCGGATTAAGAAAATTTTATCTTTAAGGAAAAAACAAAAAATTATCAAAAAAGAATTTACTTTAAAAATTTGTAGATATAACGCAAATGATCAGAAATGGAGGGAAGTTATGTTGAAAATTGGAATTATCAATGGACCAAATTTAAATATGCTGGGGAAAAGAGATAAAAATATTTATGGCGATCTTACTCTGGAGGAAATAAATCAAAAAATTATGGATTTTGCACAAGAAGAAGATATGGAAGTAATCATTAAGCAGTCTAATTCTGAAGGGGATATAATCGATACCATTCAACACCTTTCTAACCAGGTAGATGGTTTGATTATTAATCCAGGGGCTTATACTCACTATAGTTATGCTATCGCAGATGCTTTGAGAGACTGTCCCATTCCAACTATAGAAGTCCACCTCTCGAATATTTATTCCCGGGAAAGTTTCCGCCGAAAATCAGTGACCGCCCCGGCCTGTACTGAGCAGATTGCTGGATTTGGATATAAGAGTTATCTTATAGCTCTTTATGCCTTAAAAGATTTGATCAGTAATAATCAGAAAACCGTTAGTTAGAAGAGATTATTAGAGTATTATTTTAGCAGATTCCGTGAAGAGTTCCCATAAAAATATTTTATTTAGAGGGGGGAAAATGAAAGAAGAAAGTGATTTTAGTGCAAATAGAATAACTATTATCGGTTTAGGTTTGATTGGCGGCTCACTGGGATTATCCTTAAAAGAGCGAAATCCTATTATTAAGATAACCGGGATTGATAAACAGGAAATAATCAATAAAGCGATTAAACGGGGCGCAGTTGATGAAGGAACAACTAATTTAGAAAAAGGAGTAAAAGAAGCAGATATAATTATTATAGCTACTCCGGTAAAGGTGATAATGAGTTTATTTTCCCAAATTAAACCTTTTCTTAAGGAGGAAGTCTTGATTACTGATACAGGTAGTACTAAAAGGGAAATTTTGTTAGAAGCAGAGAGGGTATTTTCCAATAAATTAGATTTTATTGGCGGGCATCCCCTGGCAGGTTTGGAAAAAGGTGGAATAGAAAATGCCTCTTCAGGACTTTTTAGAGAAAAACCTTACCTGATTGTTTCTAAAAAAGAGAATAGCTTTTTAGCTAAACAAAAAATATCGTTTTTAATAGAATGTATTGGAGCTCGGGGAATAAAAATAGATGATGCCCTGGAACATGATCAGATTGTTGCTTTAATCAGTCACCTGCCCCAGCTAATTGCAGTGGTTTTAACTAATATGTATGGTTTGTGGGTAGGAGAAAAGAATAAGGAAAGCTTATTTCAAATAACCGGTAAAGTGTTTCAGGAAATGACTAGAGTTGCTACCAGTCCTTTTGATATCTGGAAAGATATTTATCAGACTAATACTGAGTATACCATAGATTTTATCGAAAAATTGATTGAGTATTTAGAAATAACCAGAGAAAAAATTGCTCGTAATCCGGTTGAATTACAAGAAGATTTTGAAAAAGCTAAACTTATTAAAGAAAAGATTCTTAAGATAAAGATGATGGATTAAATATTAAATTATTTATTGAGGAAAAAGGTGGTAAGAAATGAGGGAGAATGAGGAGAATTATTATAGAAAAAAAGTTGCCCTACAGGGAGAGATTGGTTCTTTTAGTGAGATGGCTACTCTGCAATATTTTGGTTCTAATATAGATATTTTACCCTGTAATAGCTTTGAGCAAGTAGCAGAGAAAGTAAAAAATAGGCAAGCTGATTATGCCATCTTGCCGATTGAAAATACTCAAACTGGAGGGATTAATAATGTCCACGATCTATTATTAAATGAAGACATGTTTGCTATTGGTGAAGTAGTATTAAAAATTGAGCATTGCTTGATTGTCCACCCGGGCACTCGAATAGAACAGATAGAAAGAATTTATTCTCATCCCCAGGCTCTAGCTCAATGTGAAAAGTATTTGTTTAAGAATTTTCCCCATAGCCAGATTATACCAATCTATGATACTGCCGGAAGCATTAAACAGATTAAGGAAAGGAAAGATTCCAATGCAGCCGGGATTGCCAGTAGTAGGGCAGCTACTTATTACCAGATGCAGATTATAGAACAGGGAATCGAAGATAATCCTTCCAACTATACTCGTTTTCTTGTTTTTGCACCTAAGATTGTTAAATTGTCTGACTGTAATAAGACCTCAATAATTTTTGCGGTGGTGAGTATTCCTGGAGCTATTTATAGATGTTTAAAAGAATTTGCTTTAAGAGAAATTAATTTAACCAGACTAGAGTCCAGACCCAGCAAAAGAGAACCTTGGGAATACGTTTTTTATATGGATTTTGAAAAAGGTTTATGGGATAAAGTAACTCAGGAAGCTTTAGCCGAACTAAAAAAATGCACTACCTTTGTGAAAATTATTGGAACATATAAATCTCAAGCTAAACCTTATTCTCCAGTTATAAATAATTTTAAAACATAAGGGAACTAAAGGAAAATTAAATCCTGATTTTTTTGCAAAATACTATTAATTAGATTAGTTTGGTACTATTTTGAGCCACACAAAAAATGCTATTTTAGTGCTTAAATTTCCAAAAAAATAACCATTTGAATACCCTGTTTTGGAGTATTTTGCCCCTTATAAAATCTTAAAACCCCTTATAAATAGTTACTTTTTACATTTTAAATAGCAAAAAAATTAGCCCCAAAATACCCATTTTCAAGGGATAAACTATAACCAAGATAAAAATTTCTTCATATACGCAAAATCTCGCAATCTACTCCTGTAATCCTTATAAAATAAGGCTTTTAGAAAGTAAGATATATAGAAAAAATTCATTTAAGTCTTTTTATGATTTTTATTGAGTTTACTCGAAAATAGTTTGAGCTTTTTTTGAATTAATACGTATTTTTTGTCCCTGCTCCTCCTAGTTTATACTTTTGCCATATTAAATATGGTAATGGCCAAACTTAAATGC
>DJVR01000002.1 GCA_002441285.1 Candidatus Atribacteria bacterium UBA6251
ATGACAGGGGACGGTCCTTTGACATAATATTTAATTTAAGATAATATTATGGTAAAGATTAAAGATTACAAAGACTATAGTGATAATAAAATGGTGATAATTAAAAAATGCCAAGACAAAAGAGATTATTAAGTCCTACTCATATTTATCATGTGATGGTTCGCGGTAATTCAGGTCGGGATATTTTTTTAGATGATGAAGATCGAAAAAGATTATTGCGAATCATTGAAACCAAAAAGAAGGAAGAAGGATTTATTTTATTTGCCTACTGTTTGATGAATAATCACTTTCACTTGCTGTTAAAAGAAAATAGAGATAATATATCACAAATAATGAAGAAAATTAATACAACATATGCTTTGTATTTTAATAAAAAATATCAGTTGAGTGGGCATCTATTTCAAAACAGATTTAGAAGTGAAGTAGTAGAAAGCGATAGTTATCTGCTAGCTATCGTTCGTTATATCCATAATAATCCAGTAAAATCAGGATTGGTATCATTCCCACAGGATTATTCCTGGAGTTCTTATTTAAACTATATAAATCGTCAAGAAAGATTAGTTGATACCAATCAAGTTCTAGGTTTATTTTCAGAAGATATTTCACAAGCTTATATTCAATTTATTGAGTTTTCAAAAGAATTCGAGCAAAGACATCATTTTATGGAATATAAAGAACAAAATCAACATAGGAAAGAAATAAATGATTATTCCAAGGTAAGATATTTTGTAAATAAATTTTTGAAGAAGCATCAGATTACCCTTAATTCATTGTCTGATAGAAAAAATAAAGCAATTCGAGATAAGCTGATTCTGGAATTAAAGGATAAATCAGTCTATTCATACAGAGAGATTGCTAAATTTTTAAATATGGGTAGAGGAATGGTTCAGAAAGCGGGTAAGAAATGATGACAAAGGACCGTCCCCTGACACTGACATTAGTGGTATTTGCTATCTTAGTTTTTTCTGTTCAAATTTGCTTAAGTAATACTGATAATGCTAATAAAAATTTTACTCCTACTTTTGCTCCTATTTTTTACTATGAGATTATTGATGTTTTCCCTCATGACCCTCAGGCTTTTACTCAAGGATTGGTCTGGGAAGATGGTTTGTTGTATGAAGGTACTGGTCTTTATGGTGTTTCGTCTTTGCGAAAGGTAGAATTAGAAACAGGGAAGATATTGCAATTATATCAACTCCCAGATATTTACTTTGGGGAAGGTATTACCATTTTTGAAGATAGAATATATCAGTTAACCTGGAAAGAGCAGATAGGTTTTATTTATGATACAGATAGTTTTCAATTATTAAAAACATTTTCTTATCCTCATGAAGGATGGGGAATTACTCATGATGAAGAATATCTTATTATTAGTGATGGAAGCTCAGTATTACATTTTGTAGACCCTTTGACTCTTAAGGAGATAAAACAGGTTAAGGTGCACGACCAGCAAACTCTCGTTTATCGTATTAATGAACTGGAATATATTAAAGGTAAATTTTTTGCTAATATCTGGCAAACTGACCTTATTGCTATTATCTCACCTGAGTCAGGTGAGGTTTTTGCTTGGGTAGATCTGAGTGATATCCTGGAAAATGTTCATATCAAAGCCAATCAGCCAATTGATGTTTTAAATGGGATTGCCTATGATTCGCTAAATGAGCGCCTATTTGTTACTGGTAAATGGTGGCCGGTAGTTTTTCAGATTAAGATTACAGAAAAGCCAGAAAACGAAAGTAGATAAAGTATAAAAGAAATTAATACAAATAAATATTAAAATTAATCTTATTTTAGAATTTATTTTTTGCTATTTATTGATATGCTCATTATAATGTTACTATAAATTTAGGATTTTAGTAGCTATTATAAGCAGATAATGAGGAGGGATGCTATTTGAATATTGCTTTAGATGTTATGGGAGGGGATTACGGTCCTGAAGAAATTTTAAAAGGAGCTTTTCTTTTTTTAAAAGAAAAGAATGGCCATTTAACTCTATTGGGGAAGGAACAACTTATAAATGAAAGTTTGAAAGAGTACCCCTTTAATGGGGAAATGATCGAGGTTATTGATTGTCCTGATATCATAGATAATGATGCTATACCTACAGATGCGCTCAGGGAGAGGAAAAATTCTTCCATTATGGTTGGTATGGATTTATTAAAGAACGGGAAAGCAGATGCATTTGTTTCTGCTGGTAATAGTGGTGCAGTTATGGCAGCAGCTCTGCTGAAGTTAGGCTGTATACCTGGTATTAAACGTCCTGCGATTGCTGGAATTATACCAACTTTAAAGGGAGGTAAAGTTATTCTTGATTTGGGTGCCAATGTTGATTGTAAACCTATTCACCTTTTAAATTTTGCCCTCATGGGAGCTTCTTATGCCAGACATGAACTGGGAATTGAACAGCCTAAAGTAGCTTTGCTTAATATAGGGGAAGAGAAGAGCAAGGGAAACCGATTAAGTAGAGAGACTTATATCTTACTTAGTCAGAGAGAAGATCTCAATTTTATTGGTAACATTGAAGGCAGAGATATCTTTACGGGTTTGGCAGATGTAATTGTCTGTGATGGATTTGTGGGGAATATTGTTCTGAAAACTATCGAAGGACTTTCTAGTATGATTATGACTGATTTTAAGATGAATATCTTCAAAAATATGCCCTCTAATGTAATCACAAATATGATAAAAAAGAAATTTTCTGACTATGCCAAGAAAGGAAGTTACAAGACCTATGGAGGTGCACCTCTATTAGGAGTAAATGGGCTTTGTTTTATCTGCCATGGTAGGTCTAAAGCGGAAGCAATTAAAAACGCCTTACATAGTGCTAGCTTGCTTATTGAGCGCAAGGGGTTGAAACATCTAAAAGCTTTGGATTTTGAGTCAGAATAAACGTCCCAGAATAAAACCTAACAGTAGTCCAATTATAAAAATAGTGGTTAAGATACGAGCATCTTTGACCATAGCCATTCCTTTAAAATGAATAACGATTAAGGTAACGAAATAGGCTACGGCATTTAAGGTAAAAAAGATGGGCCAAGTGATTACTTTAGCAATTATTGGTCCAATATAAGGAACAGATTGGATTATGGCCAGAAAATAAGTGAAAATATGGCTTACCATTTCAATGCCTATTCCCAGGAGGGCAACGACAGCAGCAACTAGAATTTTATCTACATCACTATATCTAAAAAGATAATAAACTAACATGACCAGAAGGATAGCCAGAAGAAAGTCTAATGCTGATATTTGGTTTTTATTTGGGATGTTAGGTTTAAAACTTTGAGTAAAACTTCCTTGAACTTTTTGGCTTGATTTTTTTTTAGGCATTGATTTTTCTTCTTATTTAAAATAGGTTGAAATTCTCTTAAAGCAGTTGTTTCTTATAATATTAACAATATTAACACAATATATTAAAGTATAATGTATATATTCCATATATATAAATCAGGCTACCATATCATATAAAATTATAATATTTGTTGTCAAATTATTTATTATTCCAGCATTCTTTTCTAAAAACAAGCAGCTGAAAAACTTCTTTCGGTTAATTCTGTAGGTTTAACTAAATTATACTGCATTGCTCACCTTGTTTTCTCACAGTGACATCCTGTTATGTTAAGTTCACCTTCTTATGCTAAAAGTTTATAGATAAGTAATACAGCTTTTGTTTTTTGATAACCAAAAAATAAAAAACTAAAGACAAGCAAATTCGTTTTAATCGCTATAAAATAAAATATAAGATTATACCTGAGATAATGGTGAGCGGTATGGCAAATAGAAGGCGCAATCCAATAATCCTTGGTTCAAAGAAAATAAAATCATAAACGATGCGACTTAAACCAATAGCTCCATAACTGATAAGCATGGTAACAATAATACTAATATGAGCTCCTTTCTGTAAAAGAGACTGAAAAATAGGATAAACTGCATATGGTCCACCCTGTAATAGCCCGCCTAAAAGTCCCCCGCTTATAATTCCTCTAATACCGCTTTCTTCCCCAAACCATTTGATAATTAATTCATCAGGCAGTAAATAATTTATGGCCTGGGCAATAAGAAGAGCGGCAAAGATGATNNTTGGCAATTTCTGGTTTACTAAATAATAAATAAACATACAATAATAAGGCACTTAAAACAATAATTCTTTGCGCCCAGTTTCTGCCCATAAAATAGAGAATCAGATTTTTCATATTTATAACCTCTTATAATGATTTTATAATATATAATAATTTAGTATATTTTAACTTAAAGTATAACATAACAGGGATAAGATTATTTACTCAATTTCATTAAAAAGTAGACCTGACCTTTATTATTTGCTAAAATAATTCATACCTTAGACAAATACCTTTTATCTTAATACTTAATACAAAAAATAGCGGAGAATAATCTACATGTCTTTTTTATCAACAATATTACTGGCTTTGGGGTTAGCTATGGATGCTTTTGCAGTTTCCATCACTGGTGGTATTGTCTCAGCCACTGTTAGTATTTCTTTTTCCTTAAAGATTGCTCTTTTTTTTGCTGGTTTTCAGATACTTGTGCCCTGGGTTGGCTGGTGGTTAGGTCAAAATATTGCCAGATATATATCAAACTATGATCATTGGGTTGCCTTTCTGCTCTTGTTTATGATAGGAGGAAAGATGATTTATGAGTCTTTTCAAAATAAAGAGACCAACCAATCTATCAATTTTAATAGCACATTAGTCTTATTTTTTTTAGCAATTGCCACTAGTATTGATGCTCTGATTGCTGGGATAAGTCTCTCTCTTATAGAACTGGATATTACTCCGATAATAATTACTATCGGGATAACAACTTTTTTTCTATCTCTAATAGGGGTTAGCATAGGAAAAGTATTAGGTTATTTGATGAAGAGGTATGCTGAGCTGGCTGGTGGTATAATTTTAATTTTAATTGGTTTTCAGATATTAGTGGGACATATTAGTGCCTAACATATTTCATCGTAGATTTTGAGAAATGAAAAAAGGAATTGTTTGATTCAATTACCCTGAAATTAAATATTATTGTATAATCAAAATACAATATCATTTACTTATTAAGTAAAATTTAAAATTGCTATTCTAATTTCATTTATAATAATAATTTATTTTAGCATTCTGCCCTTAAAGGGAGAGGAGAGGTTACTATTACTAAATATCAATTTAGATTTTGATTTTAGTTTTAGGGGTTTTCAAGGGGAAGGACTCCCTTTGAGTGTCTTGTAGGAGGAAATACTAAAAGTCTGCTATGTATAATAACCAGCTAGATATAAAAGCATTAGAAAATTGGCTCTGGGAAGCCGCCTGCAAAATTAGAGGACCGATCGATGCACCCAAATATAAAGATTATATCTTGCCGCTCATATTCTTAAAGAGGCTCTCTGATGTATTTGAAGATGAGATAAATCGGCTCGCGCAAAGTTACGGCTCAAAGGAGACGGCTGAAGAGTTATTAGCTGAAGACCACCGTCTCGTCCGTTTCTATCTGCCCCGAAAAGCAAGATGGGAGGAGCTGGCCAAACAGACCACGAACGTCGGGGAATATTTAACCGATGCCGTTCGTACCATCGCCAGAGAAAACCCCAAGCTTCAGGGGGTTATAGATATAGTAGATTTTAATGCAACTACTGCGGGTCAGCGAATTATTAGCGATGATAAATTAAAAGAGCTTATTGAGGTTCTGGGTAGATATCGGCTGGGTTTAAAGGATGTAGATGCGGACATTCTAGGGAGGGCTTATGAATATCTGTTGAGAAAGTTCGCTGAGGGTTCCGGACAGAGTGCCGGAGAGTTTTATACTCCTGGAGAAGTGGCCATATTGATGTCTTACCTGCTAAACCCGGAGCCCGGGGATGAGATATACGACCCCTGTTGTGGTTCGGGAGGTCTCTTGATAAAATCCTATCTACGGTTTAAAGAAAAATATGGGTCTGATTCTACTCTGGTACCTCTAAAATTCTATGGCCAGGAGATACTACCTTCCACCTTTGCTATGGCCAAGATGAACACTTTTATTCACGATATGGAGGCAGTAATAGCCCTGGGGGATACGATGAGTAGACCTGCCTTTTTGACGCCGGGAGGGTCGCTCCGAAAATTCGACCTGGTGGCTGCCAACCCAATGTGGAACCAGAATTTTTCTCCCTCTACCTACGAAAATGACCCCTACAATCGCTTCATTTTTGGCTACCCTCCTTCCAGTAGTGCCGACTGGGGCTGGATTCAGCATATGTTTGCATCTTTAAAGGAAAAAGGTAAAATGGCGGTGGTAATCGATACCGGTGCAGTCTCCAGAGGTAGCGGAAACGTAGGCAAAAACAGAGAGAGGGACATAAGAAAGGAGTTTGTGGAGAAAGATTTTGTAGAAGCCATTTTATTGCTGCCGGAAAACCTTTTTTATAACGCGGCCGCACCAGGAGTTATCATCGTAATCAACAAATCTAAACTAGCCGAGAGGAAAGAACAGATATTACTTATCAATGCCTCTAAACTGTTTAAAAAAGGTAGACCCAAAAATTATCTCCCCGATGAGAGCATAAAACAGATTTCCGCTATATATCTTAATTGGAGGGAGGAAGAAGGTATAAGTAGAATCATTACCCGGGAAGAGGCAGCCAGAAATGATTATAACTTGAGCCCAAGTCGCTATGTCGCTCAAAACGGAGAGGATAACACTCTACTGCTCGAGGAGGCAGTGGTGCAGTTACAGGAGGCGGAAGAGGAGAGAAAAGAGGCAGATGAGAAACTAAGAGAAATACTGGGAGAGCTAGGATTATGGTGATGAATGAAAATGGAGTAATTCGAGAGGGCTTCAGGATGACCGAACTTGGGCCACTACCTGAGGAGTGGGAGGTAGTGAGAGTTGTAGATTGTTGTGATTTTGAAAGAGGAGCGGAGCCAGGAAGTAATTCTTATAATAGGCAAGGAAATGGAATTCCTTTTATTAGGGTAGGCAATATATCTACCGGAATACAAGAGTTATTATATACAAATTCCAATAATGTTAAGATGTGCAAGAGAGAAGACATTCTAATGAGTTTTGATGGCTCTTCTGGAGTAGTTGTAAAAGGGTTTACAGGAGCGTACTCTTCAGGGATTAGAAAAGTTATTCCTAAAATGTCACACATGGATAAGACTTTTCTCTTTTATGCGTTAAAAACAAGATTTGTCCAGAATACAGTAGAGAAATATACAACGGGGATAACTATAAAGCATGCTAGTAAATCATTACCACATATCAAAATTCCTTTTCCTTCCCTTGCTGAACAGCAAAAGATTGCTGCCATCCTCTCTGCCGTCCAGGAGGCAAAAGAAAAGACGGGGGCAGTGATAAACGCCACTAAGGCCCTCAAAAAATCAATGATGAAGCATCTCTTCACCTATGGACCTGTGCCACTGCTGGAGGCAGAGAATATACCACTCAAGGAGACAGAGATAGGTATGATACCTGAGGATTGGGAAGTGGTGAGGCTGGGAGATGTTGCTGAAGATAGAAGAGAGACTGTTGACCCTAAAAAAAAGGATATTGCTTATGTTGGACTCGAACATTTAACTCCTGGAACTATTAGATTAAATAATTATGGTAATTCAAAAGAGATTAAGAGCTCAAAATCTAAATTTTATAAAGATGACATTCTATATGCTAAACTTAGACCATATTTGGATAAAGGTGTTTTAGCAGAGTTTGAAGGCATTTGTTCAACCGACATCATTGTTATTCAACCAAATAAAAGATTAATTAATCCGCAATACTTAGCTTATTTTATTCATATATCTAAATTTTTAGATTTTGCCACAAAATCTATGACTGGAGTGAACCATCCAAGGACAAGCTGGTCCATCTTAAAAACCTTTAAAATCCCCTTTCCTCCTCTTTCTACTCAACAAAAGATTGCCTCGATTCTATCTGTCATTGACCAGAAAATTGAAGCAGAGGAGAACAAAAAGAGAGCCCTGGAAGACCTGTTCAAGACGCTTTTGTATAACCTTATGACTGCCCAAATAAGAGTTAATCATTTGGAGGTGGAGATATGAACCCCTTAGGAGGAGAAAAATATTCCGTTCAGAAGCCCCTTATAAACTATGTAAAAGAGGAATTTGCAGAATATGTTTCCGAAGATGGTAACAAGGTATTTCTAAAGCTAGGCTGGGAATATGTCAGTCCTGAGAAAGCCTTAAGACTAAGAGGCGGTAAGACGGGCTTAGTATTTAGAGAGATATTTATCAATCAGATGCAAAGACTCAACCCCGGTTTTATGGATCACCTTCTGGCCGAAGAGGTAATTAAAAAATTAGAAACTATCCTACCCAATATTGAAGGTAATTTTACTAGCTGGGAATACCTAAAAGGGATTAAAACAATATTCGTCCCCAATGAAAAGCGGGAGAGAAATATCAAATTTCTGGATAGTGAAAATATAGACCGAAACCTCTTTCAGGTTACCGAGGAGTTTGAGTTTACTAACGGAACCAAAACCATCAGACCGGATATAGTCTTTCTCATCAACGGTCTTCCTGTTTTATTTATCGAAACGAAAGCTGCTTATAAGATAGAGGGGATAAACGAGGCTTTAGAACAGGTGAAGAGGTATCACCGGGAATGCCCTGAACTTCTGGCTATCTTACAGGTCTATGCCCTCACTCACCTCTCAAGGTATTACTATAGCACCACCTGGAACACCTCTGAGAAGCTCCTCTTTAACTGGAAAGAAGAAACTAGTGGCAACTTTGAGAATCTGGTCAAAACCTTTTTCGATAGAGACCGGGTGATAAAACTTCTTCTTGACTTTATAATGTTTACCAGGCAGGATGACGAACTCAAAAAGATTATTTTAAGACCACATCAGATAAGAGCTGTTAATAAAATAGTAGAAAGAGCGGAAAATCCAGAAAAGAGAAGAGGGCTTATCTGGCATACTCAAGGTTCCGGTAAGACTTACACCATGATAGTTGCCGCCCAGAAGATACTTGCCAATCCCTTATTTGAAAATCCCACGGTCATTATGCTGGTGGATAGGAATGAGCTAGAAAGTCAACTCTTTGGAAATCTTGCTGCTCTCGGCATTGAAAATGTGGAGGTCGCAGAGAGCAAAAAGCATCTGCAAAACCTGCTTTCCCGAGATAGGAGAGGTTTGATTGTCACAATGATTCATAAGTTCGAGGATATACCGGAGAATATAAATCTTCGAAAGAATATTTTTATCTTGGTAGATGAAGCACACCGAACTACCGAGGGAAAACTTGGTAATTATCTGATGGGTGCAATTCCCAATGCCACATACCTTGGTTTCACCGGCACTCCTATTGATAAAACCCAGTATGGCAAAGGGACCTTTATCGTATTCGGCAAAGATGATCCGCCTAAAGGATACCTTGATAAATATAGCATTGCTGAATCCATAGAAGATGGTACCACTGTTCCTCTATATTACACTCTTGCCCCTAACGAGCTTCAGGTTGATAAAGAAGTGCTGGAAAGGGAATTCCTTGACCTGACTGAGGCGGAAGGAATGAGCGATATTGAGGAGCTCAACCAAGTGCTGGAGAAGGCAGTAACCCTTAAAAATATGCTCAAAAATGGAGAAAGAGTTGAAAAAGTTGGCCGGTATATCGTTGACCATTACCAAAAAAATATCGAACCTATGGGGTATAAGGCTTTTGTGGTGGCGGTGGATAGAGAAGCCTGTGCCCGGTATAAAGAAGAACTGGATAAATATTTACCACCCGACTATTCCAAAGTGGTATATAGCCCCTTTTATAACGACCCACCTGAACTTTCCAAATACCATCTTTCAGAAATTGAAGAGAAAAGGATAAGAAACGCTTTCAGAAAGCCTGATGAGCTACCGAAAATATTAATGGTGACAGAAAAGCTGCTTACCGGTTTTGATGCCCCGATTCTCTATGGTATGTATCTGGATAAGCCAATGAGAGACCACGTCCTTTTACAGGCTATCGCCAGAGTAAACCGGCCTTATGAAGATGATGAAGGAAGAAAAAAGTCCTCCGGATTTGTCCTCGACTTTGTCGGTATTTTCGACAACCTTGAAAAAGCTCTGGCTTTTGACTCTCAAGATATTGAGGGAATTGTCCAGGATATTGAGGTTTTAAAGAAAAGATTTGCTGAAGAAATGAAAAAGGCTAGAGAGAATTACCTTATCCTTATCGAAGGGAAAACTCAAGATAAGGCATTTGAAGCAGTGCTGGAACACTTCAGAGATGAGGAGAGGAGAAAGGAATTTTATAAAATCTTTAAAGAGTTATCCGCTATTTATGAGATTATTTCCCCGGATGCCTTTTTAAGGCCCTATGTAGACGACTATGAAACCCTTTCCCGAATGTATAAAAGCCTTATAGAAAATTATGAACGGGGGATTCTTATAGACCGAGAATTTACCAGAAAAACTGCTAGGCTAGTCCAGAAACATACCAGAAGTGGTGTAATTGGACCTACTCTGGATATTTATGAAATAGATGAAGAAACTCTGAGAAGAATTGAAAAAAGCAAAGCCTCTGACACGGAAAAGATATTTAATCTGATAAAGAGCATTGCCTTTACGGTGGAAAAGGGAGGAGGTAAATCCCCTTATCTAATTTCTATTGCGGAGAGAGCTGAGTTAATAGCGAGGCTATATGAGACTAGACAAAAAACTACCCAGGAAACGTTAGAAGAGCTGAAGAAAATAATTGAAGAAATCAATTCTGCCCGGAGAGAACAGCTGGAAAAAGGGATGTCGGCTGATATCTTTACCATTTACTGGATGATAAAAGAAAGAGGATTTAAAGAGGCTGAGGCAATAGCAAATGAGATGAGGGAAGTGTTAGCGAAGTATCCCCACTGGCAAAAAAGTGAAAGATACGAAAGAGAAGTCCGGTCTAAACTCTATGAAGTTATATTACATTTATGCCCGACAGATATTCCCAAAAAAGTCTCAGAGGTGGTTCAGAACATAATGGATATACTTAAAGCAGGTAGTACTGAATGATAGCTCCTGAAGAATTTAAAAAAGATGTTTTAATGTTAGCTAAAGAGGTAGGAGTTAACCCCCGGGAAATTTATATTCAGACGATGAAAAGAAAATGGGCCAGTTGTTCAAGCCGGGGTAGACTGACTTTCGATAAAGAATTACTTAATGAACCTGAAGAAACAAGATTTAAGATAATCCTGCATGAACTACTCCATTTAAAATATCCCAATCACGGTAAAATGTTCCAAGCACTATTGGATACATATTTAAAAAGGTCTATTGATTTAGATTTACAATAAGGTATTATTAAAAGTATCAAAACAAATTTTATTAAACTGTTAAACTACTTGATAAGCAAGAAAGCAAAGAGAATAAAATTTATTTTTTCTTTTGGATAAAGATTTAGTTACATCAACTATAATAAGAAATAAGACATCTGGAGTGTGTAACGAAGCTTATAATTTCTGAAATTATTTTTTGATAATGAAAAATAAAAATATTTTAAAAATAAAATTGAAATAACTTTAAGGTGATTTTTGACTACGGGAATTATTTTTAATATCAACAGATTTGCTATACATGATGGTCCTGGTATTCGGAGTACCGTTTTCTTGAAAGGTTGTCCCTTACGCTGTCATTGGTGCCATAATCCTGAGGGCTGGCTTACCCAGCCGGAGATCATCTTTGATGAACAAAAATGTATCAGATGTTACCAATGTTTATCATATTGTCCTCACAAAGCCATTACCTTGAAGAATGATTATCCTTATACTGATAAACAGAAATGCCAGCTTTGTGGAAATTGTGTAACTATCTGTTTGGGAAAGGCAAGAGAGATTATAGGCTATCAAGTTAGCAGTAAAGAGGTTATGACTGAGATAAAAAAGGATTTGATCTTTTACGAAGAATCTGGTGGTGGGGTTACCTTCTCAGGAGGTGAACCATTACTGCAGATTGATTTTCTCTCTGAGTTACTCTACCTCTGTCAGCAGGAAGGTATTCCTCGAGCAGTGGATACCTGTGGTTATGCTCCCTGGTCTCATCTGGAGAGAATTATCCCCCTGGTTGTTGATTTATGGTTATACGACCTGAAGGTGATGAATGAGCAAAGACACCTTGTATATACTGGAGTTTCCAATCAACTTATCCTGGATAATCTAAAGAGGCTTTCCCAGAAATGCAATAATATTGAGCTTAGAATACCCCTCATACCTGGAGTTAATGATAACAAAGAGGAGGTAGAAGAGATGGCTAAGTTTATTAATTCTTTAAATATAGGGAAAGTCAGTATCTTACCTTTTCACCGAATGGGTCTGGATAAATATACCAGATTAGGCTTAAAAACCGAAATGAAAGCTACCACAGAGCCATCAGCAGGATATCTTAAAGAAATAGCTCAGTTATTTAATAGATTTGGGATACCAATTAACATAGGAGGTTAAAGATGAACTTACGAGTGGAAAAATTAAGAGAAGAAAGTCTCACTATTAAGCCTGCTATTGATATTGAGCGGGCAAAATTAATAACCGAAGCCTATCAAAAATATGAAGGCAAGGTGCCAGTTCCTATCTTAAGGGCTTTAGCTTTTAAATATCTTTTAGAAAATAAGACCATTGCCATAGGTCAGGGTGAGTTAATTGTAGGAGAAAGGGGAAGTTCTCCTGGTGCCACTCCTACTTTTCCTGAATTATGTTGTCACAGTATGGAGGATTTTGAGATAATTCATAGTAGAGAGAAAATTTCCTTTCAGGTCAGTCCGGAAGCCAGAAAGATTCAAAAAGAAGTAATTATCCCCTTCTGGCAGGAACGTTCTATACGTCATCAAATTTTTTCCTTGATGGAGCAAAGTTGGCTGGACTGTTATGAAGCTGGGATCTTTACTGAGTTTATGGAACAGAGAGCTCCTGGTCATACCGTAGCTGATGGCAAAATTTACCGGGAGGGATTTCTTGATTTTCAGGAAAGGATTAGACAAAGTTTAGTTAATTTAGATTTTCATAATGATAGTCAAGCTTATGAGAAGTCGAACCAGTTAAAAGCCATGTCCATCTGTGCGGGGGCAATTATCAACTTGGCGAATCGTTATGCCACTTTAGCTAAAAAGAAGGCAGAAAAGGAAGGGGATACTCAAAGGAAGAAAGAATTACTCACCATTGCTGAAATTTGCCAGTGGGTACCTGCTCATGCCCCCCGTAATTTCTGGGAGGCGTTACAGATGTACTGGTTTGTTCACATTGGGGTAATCAGTGAATTGAATACCTGGGATTCTTTCAATCCAGGACACTTAGATCAACATCTGACTCCCTTCTACCAGCAGGGTCTTAAGAGTGGGGAACTGGATTGGGAAAAGGCTGAAGAGTTACTGGAGTGTTTCTGGATTAAATTTAACAATCAACCAGCTCCACCTAAGGTGGGAGTTACTTTAGCTGAGAGTGGAACCTATACCGATTTTGCCAATATTAACAATGGAGGATTAACAGTTGAAGGACAAGATGCGGTTAATGAGGTTACCTATCTTATTTTAGAGGTAATCGATGAAATGCGTCTCTTGCAGCCCAGTACCAATATCCAATTAAGCCAGAAAAGTCCGGATAAATTTCTAAGACGAGCCTGTGAAATTATTCGCAAGGGCTGGGGACAGCCTTCAGTCTTTAATTCAGAACTGGTTATTGCTGAACTGTTAAGGCAGGGTAAGA